>CAZVSF010000051.1:0-3658 GCA_964630195.1 uncultured Lentisphaeria bacterium | reverse complement strand
CTTTCAGAAACACACGACTTAAGTCGTGTGCTAATAAGAGCTTATATGGCAGATAACCGTTATTACGGGTTCGGGTTCGTACGCTTTCAACAACACACGACTTAAGTCGTGTGCTAATAAGAACTTATATAGCAGATTACCGTTAAAACGGTTGATTCTATTTTCACCAAACTATGTCTCAGGCTCAGGGATGATGATATTATATTCCTTGTCAGCATATTCAATGATCCCGACCTGCCCATCAAAAAGCCAGGTAAGTCGTTGGGTGATTCTGACGTTGTATTGTGCTCTGTAAAGTGCTGGAAATTCATACTGGCCCAAACTATCCGTCATCGTTTCCATGGGAGGCAGATACTCGCCCTGATAGAGATCGACCATGGTCACTCTGATCATGGCTTCCGGGACTGGCCTCCCCGTGGATTCAAGCGTGATGACACCATATAATCTATACATTGGGTGAGCCGGGGGCTCTACGCTGAGATCTTGCTTCTCCCAGCAGGAGAAAAGCATGGCGACCAATATGAGTGGGGTCATTATTTTGTGTAAGAATTGTGTGATTCTCACCTGTCAGTCCCAACTTGTCGAATCGGAGGGTTGAATCAGGATATCATAAATTTTGTCCTCATATTTAATGATCCCGACTTCTGAGAAATAAAGTGTATCACCCTCATACATCACCATAATATCATAACGGCCACGATACAATCCCTGAATCTCGTAATAGCCAGCGGTGTCGGTAATGGTTCCCATTGAATCCAGGAAATCACCCTGATACAATTCCGTCATAGTAACGCTAACCTCTCCCCCCATCACCGGTTGATTTGTCTCCTCATAACTGACAATGCCAGACAGTATATAATACGGATGTGATGGTGGATTGGTGCTTATATCCTGTTTTTTCCAACAGGAACTGAGGGACAGGATGCACAAGGAGAGTATGGTGAATTGGATTCTCAAAGATCTATCCCCAGGCCGACCCGTATTCTTCTGCGCAGATCATAGGCACCGGGATCATTCAGGATACCACCTGGATACCCATTGGAATCCACCCAGAGAACATTCTCTTCATCAAACAAATTTGTGATCTCAAAAAATGCATGCAGGTTTTTCTGGTCGGACAGGTTCCAAGAGCCATTTAGACGAAGATTCATTTTTTGGGTTGCATCCATGCGTTCACCATTCGGTGTGGTGTACTCCCCTTTATCCAGCGTGTAAGGCAAGCCAGAATTATAATAGTAACTAACAATGGTGGAAAGCCAGTCCACGGGGGACCATTCAAGATTCAATACCAGGGTATGACGCTGATCCCAGCTCAGAGGATATAACTCTGATGGGCGGGTGCTGGCTTGAGTGTTCCGCCAGAGTCCTTCAAGACTATAGGAGGAGGACCCCATGGCTGTCATCATGGTATAGGCAAGATTTGCGCTCAGGCTTGTGGCTACCTGGGCTTCAAGAAATATTTCCAATCCCTGGATAGCGGATTGGCCAATATTAACGAAGCGGGTAAAGCCTTCTTTCTGATAATCATCCCCATATACCAGGAGTGTATTGGAATCGATTAGATTGATCACATCCTTGGTGAAGACCACCATATCTACCAATCCCCATGTCCCCAGCGGCTGCATAAAACCAAATTCAAGGGCGCGGGTTTGTGCCGGTTCCAGATCAGCATCTCCGATAGCCGAAAATCCATTGGCAACATTCAGGTTCGGGTTGGCATAGAGATAATCAAAAATGGGCATCTGAAAAAAGTAGCCATAATTAAAATGGAATTTACTGCGATCATCTATGACCCATGCAATTCCGATTCGTGGGCTGAAACTGGTTTTTATGGACGCAGCTGTCGTACTGATCGTATCCATCACCCATTGATCATCTTCTTCAGTAAAATCCAGCTCTATTTCCGGTCGCTGTGCCCTTGGATCAAAAAAATCATAACGAACACCGCTATTAATAACCAGGTCGCCGGTTCCATATTTCCCCTGGAGGAATAGTCCACCTCGGCGAGGGTCATATTCATATTCGCTATCATAAGTGATGTAAACTGGAAATCCATCACTCCAATTTTTAATATCCCGGCGTAATACATTCTTTCGATAAAGATGATACTGGGTGAAGCTCCCTCCCGCTTTGACCTGCAGGGCTTCTGAAACCTGGTGCGTGGCAACCAGTTTCGCATAATTCTGGTTCTCAACATGGTCCATCCACCAGGGATAGACGCCTGATAAAACATAACCTGAATCCGATGTGACCGGAACGGATTGAAGCACATCAGACTGGCCATAAATGGAACGGATAAAACTATAATTGCTGAAACTGGCTTCGTAAAAAGTGGATGCAGTAAGTGTATGGCTCAAGGTTGCAGCAATCCGATTGCTGTATTTTGCCTGACCCGGCAGCGCATCCAGATTATACTTCCAGAGATGATCATAATCACGCCACTCCCAACTCGAGTAAATGTTCTGAAGCGTGAACTTCAGGGTCTCATTCAAAAAGTAGGTACTCAATTTTCCGGTGAGATTAAAATTGATGGTAGAGTCAGGGTCGAGAATACCCATTTTCCTGACACCGAATTGCTCCTGGAGCAAACGACTGCTGGGTACATGTATATCCCCTGAGATAAAATAGGAAGCACCAGAAGTAAATATGGGTCCGCCGAGGGCCACATCATATTTGTACTCACGGGCTTTGCCATCACTGTGGAAAGGGCGCGGATCCTGGGAATAGTCCACCAAATGGGCTTGGGCCTTCATGAAGAACTTGTCCTGCCCTTCCTTGGTTAAAATATTTACAACCCCCGACATGGCATTGCCGTATTCGGCAGTAAAGCCACCTGTTTGTACCGAAATATCAATAATGGATGTATTGGGCAGCTCCGTCCCAATTTTGCCATCCACAATATTCTGGATGGGCATACCATCAACGAGATAGACCAATTCAGTCTTTCTTCCACCGCGTACGTGTCCTGCAGCGACCCCGGGTTGAGCTTCTACCAGTTCCTGATAGTTCTGGACTGGAAGATTATCCAATTGCTCTGGTGAAATGAAGCGCGTGGTAGAGGTGATCTGTCGGGTCAGATCTTTGGTTTGAGATTCAACAATGACGGTTTCACCTGACAGCGTGGCAGCTTCCATTGCCACATTGATCTGGGTTTGCAGATCAATAATTACCGGGACGCCTGTGACCAGTTGATTGCTGTAGCCGATCATTTCAAATCTCAGATCGTAATTTCCCGGGGGAATATTAACGAGAATGAAGGTACCAGAAGCATCCGAGACGGCTCCACGGTCACTTCCATCGATAATAACCTGAACGCCTGTTAGCATTTCTCCCGTACTGGCATCCGTGATATGGCCGCTTATGGTGCCACTGATGCCAGCGAACAGGTTGAGGGACAGGGTCATCCAGAAAATAAGAAACAAAGTTTTTAATGAGGGCATCATGTTCTTTTCAATTGTTATTCCGTTATTATTGATCCTGTAACTTAATGTGTCATACTTCCCTTCGACGGCGTATATACTGAGTGGAATCGAAGTACTCAGGGCAGGCCAGGCTCAGCAAGACACGCTTGGATTCGTCTGCCTGAGGCTCTCGAAGGCTAAGGCAATCCAGGGTGACGGTGTGTCATACTTCCCTTCGACCATGCTCAGGGCAGGCT
>CAZVSF010000050.1:6051-16499 GCA_964630195.1 uncultured Lentisphaeria bacterium | reverse complement strand
GGCTAGTTTCCTTGCCATTGAATCATCTCCAATCAGGTTTGATTTTAGATAATATTTCTTTAACAAACTATTCCGAAATTTGGCCACGTAAATCCTGCTAAAGCCAATACTCATAAAATCTGCAGAGGCTGCCAGATCCATGGGTGCCGAGATGATGGTTGCTGCGGCGACATGCTTTCTGGATTGACCTTTGGCCAGATAATGGGCGATCTGACTGCCCCCCAGTGAGATGCCCACGAGATAGATCGGTCGATCTATCCCCTTGCTGGCGAGGAAGTCATCAATGAAATATTCGATGTCCTGATAAAACCCTGCATGATAAAATTGCTTTAGCCTGTTCATCATGCCACCACAGCTGCGCATGTGGAGGACCACACCAGACCAAGCCCTTCTGCTGCATTCATTCATGATCAATCGAGCATAGCGACTTTCCGAACTTCCCTCCATGCCATGGATGAGCACAAGGAGTGGCGATGTGTCATCTGCATCGATCCAATCAGCGATGACAAAGTCACTATCAGGCAGCTCCAGAAGTTCTCTTCTGTAATCTGGAAGGGGCACTGGCATCAAGGTTGAGGCGAAAATGGACTGGAAGTGACCATTGGGCAGCCATCCGGCAGGTTCAAAAGGTTTTGGTGAAAAATCTGACATGGATTTTGAAAATAGCCTGCTAAGCTCTGCATACAACCCCAGAAAATGATCGAATATCAACTCATCCTTTTAGCTTACGACACCAAATCCTTTCAATCGAAGGGTATAATGACTACATTTTAACCATGTTCAAATCAAATTTGAAACGATTAGCAGTCTTGCTAAGCCTGGCAATTCCCCTCTTCGCTTGCCGTATGCTGGGTGTCATCGCATTACCTGGGGAATCCCTCAGTAGCACCTATGTCAATGGTGAGTGGCATCCCTACCTCATGGAAGAGCTGGAGGAATTTCGACTTCAAGGTGGCTCCGGTGGCTGGCCATATAGCAATAGTGACGGCTGGGCCATGACCGCCTATCATATTTCCGGGGAAAGCCTGGAGACCCTGACAGCCCGTTCAGCACTTGAGGCTTTTTCTGATAATGGCTACTACTACGAGGCATCAAACCTGCTCGCTCCCGTCGAGGTTCCCCTGCTACTAGGTCATCTGCGTCAGACAAGTTCCGGAGCAGACGGAATTGATAACCCGCATCCATTCCTTTATACGACAACCAGTGGGACGACCTATAGCTTTGCCCACAATGGAGATTTGAATAAGGCTGATCTGCGGGAGTTGATCGGTGATGAGTGGTTGTCCCTCCATCCCCCTCAAACCTACGGAAGCGGTCCATGGAATGGTTCTGGATGGGATGATGTGGTAGATTCCGAATTGTTTTTCTTCTGGCTCGTCATGAATATCGAATCATCCGAAACCATGGTGGCAGGCATCATGCAAGCTCTCAATGTCCTGGAAGAGCAGCAACCATATAACATTAAGAATTTTCTTTTTTCTGATGGAAGCGACCTGATTGCCTACCGCAGATCCTTAGCCAGCGATATTTATTATTTTGACGCACTCAACGATCCAGATATTCCACCCCATTTGTCAGGCAGTAATCATCGGGCCATCATGAGCACTCCGCCCCCCAATGGTCTGGTCTCCGAACTACCATGGGTGGAACTTGAAGACAGAAGTTTGCTTGTATTCAGGGAAGACGGATCCACGGAGATCCATGCAGGATTCCTGGGTACAGAGTCGTTCAATCACGACCACAAACCTGAGCAAATCGCCTTGACCAAGGCCTATCCCAACCCCTTTAACAATAGAATAGTCATACCCATAGGAGTGGAAGAATCAGGTTATTACACTCTGAATATTTTTGACACAAGGGGGCGCCTGGTATATTCAGATTCAAAGTCGCTGGGGAATGCTGGTGATTACTTGTTTGAATGGTCTGGCCAGGATATCCAGGGGATTGATTTGGACTCAGGAACATATGTTTACCAGATCAGCACTGGATCAGATGATATCACAGCTGGTAAAATGCTGCTGCTTAAATAGTTCTATTCGCTCAAATAGTTATCCACTGCACCAACAACATTAAAAATTGCATCATTGTCTACGTGATAGACTGTGCTTTCATAATCATTGTCGTCATTTATCACATAGTCCCGGGCATATTTCTCATGGTTCGTGATGATATCTGCCAGCGCTTCGAGTAGTAGATTTACATCTTCCAGGGTTGAATACAGACCAAAACTTGCTCGAACCATCCCGGCTTTCCTCATAAATTCTGGACTCATGTTGCCAAAATCAATGGTACCAAACTCTGCTTCCAGAGTATCAGACATCATTTCTTTCACGTAGGGATGAGCACAGAAACACTGATTCCGCACAGCAATATTAAAATGGTCGTTGAGAATAGCAGCAACCAGACCATGATCAATGCCTGAAATATTAAAGGATATGGAAGCTGCACGCGGGCAGGTTTCCAAATTGGTACCGCCATAGACAATAATTTCCGGCATGGCAGCGATACCATTGATCGCTGTTTCCATGACGATATCCTCATCTTCCATGAGGACCTGCATACCGATGCGATCCAGAATTTCTATGGTTGCTCCCAGAGCGATCGCACCAGGAATATTGGGCGTGCCGGCTTCTTCCCGATCTGGAAAATTTTCTTTTACCAGATAACGGTCTTCGAGGACGCGATCCACCATGCCTCCACCGACTTCTTCAGGTTCGATGGCCAGTAAATGATCTTTGCGGGCAATAACAACCCCTGGCGATCCCGGTGTATACGTTTTATGGCCGGAAAAAACCAGGGCATCAATACAGGCATCAGGATCCTCGGGGTGGAACATTTTTGTGGAGAGGTGGGCCACACTTTGAGCGCCATCCACCATGATCAAAGCACCATACTTATGAGCAAGACGGGCAATATCGTGGATTGGATTGATGATCCCGGTCACATTGCTAACGGCCGTGATCGAAACATAGGAAACCTTCCCAGCTCCTTCGCGAAGGGCATCCTCCAACTTGGGCAGACTGATGCACATCCGATTGGGATCCAATTTATCTACAGGCACATGATAGACTTTCTTCATGTGCTTACGATGAGGCAGATCGTTGGAGTGGTGCTCCATGATGGAGATGATGGCCGTATCCTTCTCCGGCTGAACATCCCTGAAGACCCGAGCCATCCGATTGATCCCGGCAGTGGTTCCAGAACCGGTAAAGAAACAGGTATAGAGGTCGGGATCTGCGCCAACAAAATCCAACACACGCTGATGAGCCCAGTGATAGGCAGTCGTGGAAATATGTGCAGAGTGGTGAAGCTTGCTATGGGTATTGGAATAGTGCTGCATAAATTCTGCAGCAATACTGGCAGCAGGACGAAGCATGAGTGAACTGGCAGTGGAGTCCAGGTATATTCGCCGAGTTTGCTCCTCCCGGGTTGTGACATAACGGGTATCCAAACCAATAAAATCTGAACGAATCTTATCAAGGAGGACCTTACCAGTTAATATTTTTCCTGATGCTTCCATAAATGAACTCCCAATTGATTATGCACGAAAAGACAAGCCAGTTTAGTTCAGAAATTACCACTTACTGGCGTACTAAAATATTTCAGTTCTTTGTGATTCGTAGTAAAAAACAGGAGGCCATCCAATGGATGGCCCCCCTTGCTTACTATTTATGATCTGATGCCTATTTAAGCAACATCATTTTTACGATCTGCTCAGAGCCTGCAGACGAGATCCGGGCAAAATAGATCCCCGTTTCTACAGGATTTGATGCGGCATCTTTCCCACCCCACTGATAGGTGTAAGTACCAGGTGAGAGTTCTGAATGAACCAGTTTCACAATTTCCTGACCAAGTACATCATATATCGTCAAGCTAACGAATCCCTGGGTGGGAATTCCAAACTCTATGGTTGTACTTGGATTGAAGGGATTGGGGAAGTTCTGTTTCAAGCTTACATGTTGGGGAAGAATATTATAATCCACACTAAGTGTATGAGGATTATAAAACCCGGTCCTATGCATATTTCCTCTTGCTGTAGACCAATTTGGAACATCCTGAACAGGGAATTTCAAATTTACTACAGAAAGATCCTGATCTGTCCCAACAACGATTTCAAGCGTACCATCTTGACTTAAATCGAAAACAGTGGGAGTCCCTCGCACGGGTGCTGCCATCGATAGTGGAAATGGATCCATTAAGCTTCCATCCATATGGAAGGCAAACAATTGGCTAGCATTGGAACCAACAATAATCTCTGAGACTCCATCACCGTCCAAATCTGCAGTGACAGGTGAGCTATAGCAGGAGCCACCCAATGACTGTGGCCAACCTGGGAGTGTATTGCCTTGATAATCTAACAGAAGTATATCGCCACCTAATGTAGTATAAATGGTCTCCATATTCCCGTCTCCCTCAAAATCCCATACTGCGACAGCAGTACGGATACTACTTGCTGGCAGAACAACCTTGGTCCAAAGAATAGTCCCACTATTGGATATGGCATTCAGTATGCCACCATCCTGACCAACTAAAATTTCAAAGGTCCCATCACCATCAATATCTGTTACTACTGGAGGAGCAGCTACGTTGCGATCTAGATCCACAGGGAAACCATTGAGGGCTTGACCATTTAAATCATAGGCGTGCACTTTGTCACCCCACGTACCAAAAATTATGTCTTTGCTGCCATCGCCATCTAAATCAGCGATCGAAGCACCACACGACATCCTCTCATCAGTAATGGTAAGTGGGAAATTTTGGAAGGCAGAACCGTCATGATGAAGCACTATGAGCTCATATCCATAACCAGGTATAACGATCTCCATATCCCCATCACCATCAAGATCTGACAGCGCAGGTGTACTCCAAAGATAGCTCGATGCAGTGAAAATGGGCAGACCGGTGCCATCATGCTGAATCACATAAACTTTTCGATCCCTCGATGCTACAACTATTTCCAGATCACCATCATTATCAATGTCACCTATGGCAGGTGAACCAAAAATCTGATTGCCTGTAGCATAGGGGAATCCAAGGAGTTCGTTACCTTCCAGTGTAAACACATGGATAAGGCTATCCGACCCTGTTATAACTATTTCATTTACGCCATCCCCATCAAGATCCACCACTGCATTGCCATTTAAGACCGGTTGTGAAATATTTACAGGATAGTTCAGCTGGAATAAATCCATGCTGACAGTAAGCGGTATGTTGGTCTCATAAGGAGCCTCAGTGCTCTGATTTGCAACCAACCTCAGATTAAATTCAAAATCTGTGATCTCAGGTGCGTCTTCAGATACGGTAAAGGCAAATTTGTCGTTAAAATTGGTAACAAAATCGCAGGATACGATCATGTCATAAACACTTTCACCATCTGTGATGGTTATATAAGGACTTGAGCTTGTTAAATAGCCAGTCACATCAAATGCGTTTAAAAAATTACAGTCATTGCTTATTGTAACCGCATACTCAGCACTTTCCCCAGGATTAAGGGTTCCATCGCCATCATCACCTATGACAGAAACCATTTCATTAATAGCAGTCAGACGAGGTATTGGCCATGCTTCTTGTAAAGTAATTTGAGCGGCATTCACAATATCATGGTTGGTAGCCTGCACAAAAGCAACTAAACGACAATTATCTTGTACAAAGTTCGACGGGATTGAGAATGGGATATTTTCGATTAGTTCCACACCCTCCTGAAGGACTATATCAGTTCCCGTCGGGCTTGGAAACATATCCCGCATCACATTTTGGTGATTTGGATACCCATTATTTCCATTAAAGTGCAGACCATTTTGGACGAGCACTAAATGAAGTTTATAGGTTCCGTTTACACCGGTTTCAGGAGATAATGTTACCGTGCAAATCCCTTCGCCCGTTGAATAGTCAAAATCTCCACCAAATTCTATACCAAGGGGTGCATAGACATCAGAGGCTGGATCGATACTTGATAGAGACCCACTGTAACCATCGACAGCAAAGAATGGTACACCATTTACTGCGTAGTAATCTACACGAGCCGATGCATCAGCTGTGTTGTATTGATAAAAGGGATCGCTGGGTTGAGGCCACCAAACATGGTAGGCGATTGTTGTAAATAAATCTAAATTGTTTTCCTGGAACACGTCCAAGTCTGCCCCAAAGGGGCCACAGGAAGGTCAGCCAGCGTTTGTAAAATATTCTGCCAGGACCAATCTTTCGGCAGTATGTCCCAATGCGAAAAGTGCAAGCAATGTCATCACCACACTTACAATTTTGTTTTTGATCATAATCTCTCCAAGTTGATTATTGTACTCAAGAAAAACATCGTATAACATAGATAAACAAATGGCTTTGCGCCACCACAAAGCCATTTGTAAATCATTTGTTAACAAACTTTAATAATTTGACCAGAAGATCAGGTCGCCGCTTCCAGTTTTTTCCGTTCACGCCGTGTCTCTATGAGGGAATATAAGACGGGGACCACAACGAGTGTCAGAAAGGATGAGACAGCCAATCCAAAGATCAGACTCACTGCCAGCGGTCTCCAGTATTCAGCACCTCCGGCAAGGTTCAAGCTGAGAGGAATCATTCCGGCAAGCGTGGTAACAGTTGTGAGAATAATGGGTCTCAGTCTGTTTCGACCTGCTTTGATCAAAGCTGCACGAACCATCATGCCCGCCCTTCTCAAATCATTTACATGAGAGATGAGAACAATGGCATCATTTACAACGACTCCCATGAGAGCAACCACGCCAAAGAAAGCCATGATTCCAAAAGGCACTCTGGTGACCATTAATCCAAAGATCACACCAATAAAGGATAGTGGGATGGTCAATCCAATGATCAGGGGTTGTCTGATGGATTGGAATTGTGCGCTGAGTATGATCATGATAATAATAAATCCGATGATCATCGCTCGACCCAGACTGGCGAAGGATTTAGCTGCTTCGTCCTCTATGCCTCCAAAATCCACAGAGACGCCATTAGGAACAGCGAGTTTTGCCAGGAAAGGTTCCATGCGCCGTCTGATATCTGAGGCATCAACTCCTTTGGCAAGATCACAGGAAACTGAGATATTCCGCTTAAAATCCTGATGCTTGATCAAGGTCTCACTGCTACCCAACTCAAGACTGGCCACATTTTCAAAGGGAACCATCTGCCCCATCTGGTTCATGATATTAAGATTTCTAATAGCATCAACTGCATCATCACCCTCAGATTCCAATCTGACCACGACAGGAATATCATCCAGACCATCTGTGAAGGTGGTTGCCTCCAGACCGATCATAGCGGCCGCCAGGGTATTACTAATTTCCTGACTGGAAAGACCATAACTCGCCGCACGATCATGATCCACCACAGCCTGAAATTCGGTTCGACGCACACCCAGACTTGATTGGACGTTGAGTGCTCCCTCGATTGTCTCCAGATCGCGCTTCACCTGCTCTGCAACAAATCCAAGCGCATCGAGATCATCACCACTCACATCGATGATCACATTCGTGGCAATAGGAGGACCCTCAGCAATGGTTTGCAGGGTGATATCCACTCCTGGTCGGCGGGACAATTCGGCATCCATTACCTCCATGAGGTCCTCAACCGTGCGGTCACGCTCTCTATTGTCCACCAGGTCCACATTGATCTGCCCGATCTCAGCTCCCTTACCACCCCCTTGAGCCAGACGAACATTTTGCACACCACTTTCACCAACAGTCGATACGATTCTGTCAACCTCATCAAAACTCAGGAGATACTCCTCAATTTCCTTGACGATACCATCTGTGTAATCAAGCTGACTCCCAGACGGTGTCCTAACATCAACAATGATTCGAGGTCGTGGGACCTTGGGAAAGATCTGCAATTTCACCAATTTGGTATCACTGACAGCAGAAATCCCTACAATGGCAATGGACAGGAAGAAAGTGACCGTAGCACCCACAAGGATCAGCCACCTGTGATCCAGGGCCTTATTGACCATTCTTGTGTAGACTCGCTTACCGATCCATTCCCCACTGAGCATGCCGGCCCGTTTTGTGACCGTCATCAATTTGGAAGCCAAAACTGGAATGAGGAAATGATCCGCCAGGAAAGCGCCAACAAGGGTGAAGATAACCACTTTGGGAATAACAGACAGGAATTGACCCATGGTGCCCGTCATGTAAATAATGGGAGCAAATGCGACCATGGTTGTCAAAACGGAGGTCATGATGGGAACACCGACTTCATCAACAGACATCATGGCGGCCTTCTTGCGATCAAACCCCTCTTCCATATGCCTGTAGGTTGATTCAGCCACAATGATCGCGCCATCCACAACAATTCCCAGCACAATGATGAGACCAAACATGGATATACCCGTCCTCGCAAGGTCAAACAGGTACATCTGCGGGAAGGAAGACATGAGGGCAAAAGGCAAGGCTATGGAAACGATCAGGGCATTTTTGAAACCGATACCAGCAAATAGAACCACAATGACGAATAAGATTCCCCAGGCTGCGTTCTGATTTAGCTGTCTGTTCTGTTTTTCAATATCAGTAGCCTGCCTTGCTGTATACGCGTACTGCATCCCCTCCGGAAATTTGGTTGCCAGTTTATCAACAGCTTTTTCGATCTCCTCCGTCGCTTCAACGATGTGAGCCCCGGTACGTTTTGAAATGAGCAGCGTAACACTATTCTCCTTTTGGTATCGGGAATAGCTTGATGGTACTTCAAATCCGTCTGTAACTGTGGCTACATCCCGAATTCGTTTCATGTTACCCGAAGCATCAACACCCAGAACGGTGTTCTCAATATCGTGGATATCTGCATATTTGCCAACGGTGCGGACAAAGATGTCCTGTCCTGTGAGCTTCACAGTACCACCGGGAAAATTCATATTGCTCTTCCGTAAGGCCATCATGATCTGTGGAATACTCAGGTTATTGGCAAGGAGGAGGTTGGGATCAACATCAATAGAAATTTCACGCTCCTCACCGCCAAACATCTCAACCTGATTCACTCCCGGGATTCTGGTGAGCTGATCCTTGATCAGTTCGGCCTGTGTGCGGAGTTCATGGGGAGTGAATTCCCCATAAATATTGAGGATACTGATGGGAGTATCAGCAAAATCCAGATCCGTCACTGTGACATTTTCTATTTCATCCCTCAATTCGGGAATGGCTTCATTCACCTTCTCTTTCAAATCGTCAATACTGCTTTTGAGATCAGCTTCTGGAGAAAATTTAATGGTAATAAAACCTACATTTTGCATGGCGTAGGCGGTGATGTCATCTACATCCTGAAGTTGTCCCAACTTCTCCTCAATGGGCTTGATTATTTCGGTTTCCACCTCTGAGGGTGCCGCCCCAACATAGGTGGCAGACACAAACGCATAAGGGATCTCAATTTTAGGAACCAATTCCAGTGGGAGACTCAAATAGGTGGCAATGCTGGCAATAAAAATACCCAGTGCTGCAAAGATGACAGCCATGGGATAATTGATGGCCTGTTTTGATATTTTCATGAGATGATCCTTCCCTACTCCACGACATCCAGAAGCGAACCATCCTTCACATCATTGTGACCCCTAACGATAAGTAATTCACCAGGGCTGATGTCAGCTTCGATATGTACTTGTGACCCTGAAAGCGCTTTAACCGTGACTTCTTTTAAAACTGCTCTGTCCCCTTCAGCCAGGTACAGGAATTGCTTCTCCCCATCATCCTGAATAAGATTCAGAGGGATGACGAGCGCTTCAGGATCGTATTCCTGAACAATTCGAACATCGCCAACCAAACCCAGTTTCATACCACTCATATTACCGGATATGCGAACTTCTACATCATAATTATTGGACATGTTCTTAGGTGCCATCCCAATGCGAAGCACTGCTCCTCCAAATACACGAGAGGGAAAGGTTTTGAATTTGATCTGGGCAAATTGACCATTTTTAATTTGACCGATCCGAGCTTCTGGCACAGGAACGATAAGTTTCAAGTGGTTCATATCTGCTAAAACCATAGGGGGCTGCATAGCCGCACCTGGTGATACCAGATCACCAATACTCAGATTCTTGGCCACGATCCATCCACTGAAAGGGGCACGCAGAACTGCGTTGTCCAGAGAATTCTTTGCCTGGGTATATGCTGCTTTGGCATTATCCAGACCGATCCGGGCCATTTCGAACTGATCCGAGGATATCACACTGGATTTGTAGAGGCTTTGTGAGCTTTCCAGATCCTTTTTTGCTTTCTCATACATGGATTTAGCCTGGGCATACATGGTGGCATACACATCGGTTTTGATCCTGGCCAGGCGTTGATCTTTAAAAACATAATCACCCACATTGGCCCAGATTGTGTCGACCTGTCCGGCAGATTGGAATAAAAGATTCACCTGATTTTCTGAAACGACTCGGCCGATACTGTGAAAATCGAGCTGAAATGGTTGATATTTTACGGTATCCAGAGCGACAGGGACTGCTA
>CAZVSF010000050.1:0-5951 GCA_964630195.1 uncultured Lentisphaeria bacterium | reverse complement strand
AAATCGAGCTGAAATGGTTGATATTTTACGGTATCCAGAGCGACAGGGACTGCTATTTCAACCGTTTCATCTGGTTCCTGTTTCGCTCCACAACTGACAATGATTAACAAACTGACTGCAAAAAGCAGGGTGGATAGTACTACTCTAAATGATTTCATTATTCTTCTCCAAGTGCACGTGCCAGTGAAGCACGGGCGCTGTTATATTCGTAATAAGCCTGGTAGAGACCTAATTCAGCCTGGTCACTGGCATTTTGGGCATCAAGCACCTGCAATTGGCTGGCCATCCCCTGCTGGAAGAGACGTTGAGCCATATCCACACCCTTATGGGCTTGCTTGACACCTTTGAGACCTGCTTCAATTTTTCGTGAAGATTCCTGAATACTCAGATAGATGCTCCTCAACTCCAGGAGTAAATTCTCCTTCACATCATACTGCTGGTATTCCGATTTACGGTGATCAGCCCTGGCTTTTTGTACCCTGGCTGATGACCCAAATCCATTAAAGATGGGCATGTTAATTCCCAGTGCCAGAGATGAAGACTCATTAAAATTTGATTCGTCGAACCCATTGTCATTGTATGATTTCATCTCCTGATACGAACCGGTGAGTGCAATTGAAGGCATAAATTCAGCCTTCACCATGAGAATGTTTTCCTTCATAAGTTTGACATTGGATTCAAGCTGAGAAAGCATGGGCTGTTTGGCAATAAGTTGTCGCTCGAGGTCTGCAAGATCCAACTCAGCATCAACCACCGTTTTTAATTTTCCAAGCGTCTTTATCTCCTGATCGATGGCTAACCCACAGCTACGCTTCAATCCAGCGTGCGCCAATTCTTTCATCTTGCGGGCATTGCTTACCATACTGGTTTGGTTGGCCACCTGAACCTCGGCACGAATGACATCGAATTCAGCCGTTTTACCTTGTTCGAATAAAGCTCTCACATTTGTCAGATTCTGCTCCATCACCCCAAGGGAATTCTGCATGACGGACACCACCCGGTCAGCCAGAAGCACGCCATAGAAAGCTTTCTTTGTATTCTCGATGACCGAGAGGCGGGTCACATCCGCGGCAGATGCAGCCAGGTCATCATAGACGTTGGCTCCACGAATCGCGGCAATGACGCGCCCTTCAAAAATAGGTTGGGTCAAACTGAGTCCGTAAACCATGGTATTGTCGGAGCCAAAGGCCAGTTCCAGGGGGATCATCTGTATTCCGGTTTGCTGCAGGTGCTGCCCTGGAATCGGTGTTCCATCTGGTCCAATATATGGAACCGTGTTGCCAGTTCCATCTGTAAGTGCTACTGGATTTCCTGCATCATCCAGCACTCCAAAGGGAACTGGAAAAGAAAGCGGTTGTACACCGATCGCAAAATTGTGTGAGACCTGTCCATAGGCCGAAACCACTGGCAGCGCCGAGGAAAATGCTTCCTTGCGCTGGGCCCTGGCTTTGAGCAGTTCTTCCTTGGCATTTTGCATTTGCACATTGTTTTTCAGCGCGAGCCCGATGGCCTGATCAATATCCAGATCAAGCTCCTGAGCATAGGCTGGCATTATCAACGAAAGGCTGACCAATAATGTCAGCGTTGTTTTCATCATGATTTTGCTCCATTTAAAAATATATCGATAATTTCATCTGCATGCATTTCGTCGGCATGCATTTCCCCTGAATTGATTGAACGCACCTGAGCGTGGATCATCCCACTCAAAAAACCAGCATAGTGTTGAGGGTTGCCTGGTTTCAATTGTCCCGCATCGATGGCCGCCTGCATTTCCCCAATGACCAGCTGCTTGATCTCTTGAAATCGTTCAAAAACTTCTTTGCTGCAGGCATGATTCATCAAGACACGGTGATTAGTCATGACAACATTCATGAAATCGGTATTTGACTGGTAATAGTTGAATTGAGCATTGGCGATGAGTCGAATTCTCTCAAGGGGCTCAGACACCGCGGATAGCTGGTCGTACAAAAAGTTCAGCATATCTGAGACAGCAAAGTCAAATGCCGAGAGCAACAGATCATCTTTATTCTCAAAATAATTGTACAGGGTACCTTTGCCAAACTCCGCCAGGGCAGCAACATCTTCCAGCTTTGTCTCTGAAAATCCCTTTTGCGCAAACAGATGAACAGCTGCTTTGAGGATGGCTTCCTTGTTGCGCTGTTTGTCCCTCTCTTTGCGACTTAAAACTTTTTCTTTTGAACTACTATTCATAATATGACTCCTCGGTCACAATTAAGTACCGCGAGTCACCAAATGCAAGCAAGAATATTCTTACACCAACTTTTTTAAATTTTTAATGACATAGCCATGTACAAGGCATGAGATTTGAATATCTTTTCCGCCATGATGAATCTGATTACCAGCGAAAGATTTCTACACCATGATACTGGTTTTGGTCACCCCGAACGTCCAGAGAGGCTATCTGCCTGCAATGAAGGCATTCGCAAAAGCGAAAAAGTCGACCAGATCAACTGGGTCGAGCCAAGAAGGGCTGATGTGGAGGAAATTAAGCTCGTGCATACACCCGGTCATATTATTAATGTCCGCAATACCGCTGAGCGAGGTGGCTTCAGTCTGGATTCAGATACCATGGTGAGTCCGGAAAGTTATGATATTGCATTGAGAAGTACTGGCGCCTGGCTGGATGGTGTGGATCGAATTGTGGGAAATGCTGAATCATCGTTTATCATCTCCCGCCCTCCGGGACATCATGCTGAGCGTGACACTGCCATGGGCTTTTGTCTGTTTAATAATTGTGCCATTGCTGCAAACTATGCCCACACCGTTAAAGGTATCTCACGCGTCGCCGTGCTTGATTGGGACGTGCATCATGGCAATGGTACCCAGCATATTCTTGAAACTGATCCAAATATGGCGTATTGCTCGCTGCATCAGTGGCCCTATTATCCGGGGACGGGTGCTGAACACGAACAAGGGAATTATAACAATGTCCTGAATATTCCCCTCCCATCTGGTTCTGGTAAATATGAATATTTCAGCGCATTTGACGAGAAAGTATTACCCTTCTTGAAATCCTGGGAACCTGAATTATTGATCATTAGTGCTGGTTTTGATGCCAGTCAGAACGATCCCCTCGGTGGTATGCGCCTTTTACCTGAACATTTTGCCGAATTCACCCGCTATTGTCTTGATATCACGCCACATCTGCTGCTTGGCCTTGAGGGTGGTTATAATTTAAAAGATCTGGCCGATTGTTCACGTTCAGTCGCTGAAGTCTTAATCAAGCATGAGCAATAACACATCTTTTCGAGCAAGCGAGGATTCGAATCCTCGCCTCTATTAAAAAAGGCAGCCCAACTTGCGTGAGACTGCTTATTAAGTTTATCTCAACCAAGCCTATTTTACTATTGTGAATTCAAATGGTACTTTTATCCACTGGGGCACGAGATCTTGCCCCTCGGCGATGGATTCCCACTTGCTGTCAAGCCATGGCTGCATAGCTTTTATAAACGCTTCCTTGTCCAGAGATACACCATCTTTTTCATTTGGTCCTGCCATCCTGGTATTCTCAACAACTCCATCACTATTTATGTAAATCTCATATGAATAATGAGAGGCTAGATCTCCAGCATTGGGTCCTCTTAAAACGACAGGAACCTTGCGCAACGTGCTTATAGGTTTGATTCCTTTAGCCATTTTTTTTACTTCATCAGTTTTGAGTCTAAATACAACGGGAACTGATATTTTTACTGCAACGGGTTTCCCGGCAATTTGAGCTGGTTTCCAATCAACCCTGACAATTGCCTCCAGGGCTTCCAAGTCCAATATCTCATCAACACCACGCAGTACGATTGGATCCTTTGCGACCCCATTTGTATCAATTGTGACTTGCACGATGACCGTGCCCTGAATCCCCGCTTTTTTTGCCAGGGCTGGATAATGGATCGCCTCCTGAATATCTCTATATCCACCTACGGGTTCAGGGGGAACATCATAGGCCTTGAATACAACATTGTCATTCACAGATGGCGGAACATCAGATGACTCCTTCACCTTCTGATAATCGATGTGGATTGTTTCTCCGTCTTTTTCCAGCGTTAGCATATCATCAGAGATCTCAATCAAAGTATGACCACTAACTTGATCTCCTTCCCCATAGATTTCCCCATTGATTATTGCAAATGGTTTATCCCCGTCATAAATGATCCCATTTAGGACAATCTTCCCACTTGTATTACCGATGGCAGTTGAGGTAACAGACGTCTTCTCTGTTTCCTGAGAACATGCGACAATAATTGCAAGGCTAATAACCAACAAAATTAACAGTACATGATATATCCTTAGCTTCCCCTGCATATTTCCCCTCTTTTCTTTAATGTATCTAAAACGTTTAATCACACTGCTATCTGTCATAAAAAAGCCGCCAGCTAATACAGGTGTGGATTTTCCTCCTTTGAGTGAGGAGAGCTGTTTAAAGAGTTGATGGCCGTAGGTACCGCGCTCCGACTGGGCCAGATCAATGGCGGCATCATCACATATTTTCTCACGTTCCAGATCAATCTGATCATTTACCAGCCAGACCATGGGATGGAAAAAATACAGTGTCCTCACCAGCGCCTGGAGATAGATAATGATGATATCTTTTCGTTTGATATGCATGAGCTCATGAGCCAGCACACTTTTTTGTTCATCTCTTGTCCATTTTCGGTATTGTCGAGGCAGATAAATACGCACCTGCCATAATCCCTGCATCAGGGGGCTCTGGATCTTCGGATTGACAAATACCTGCAGCTTTTGGTTAATGCCCAGGGTTGCCTTCATGTCCTCAAACCATGCTTCAGGCACCAGCTCTTCGGCAGTCTTCATTTGATTTCGATGGCGAATCTCCGAGACCAGGAGTTTCACCAGCAAAAAGAAAACAATTGCCATCCATACCACGAAAATCAAGGTGGTGGTAGATATTATTGCAGGAGATGGAACGTCCATTGTCTGGATAAATTGTCCTGTTATGATGGGTGAGATCTGCATCACTGGTATTTGTTGTGAGGGCAGGGTGATGTTGATGGGGATCAAGGCCTTTATCAGAATTATGACCCATAAACTGTAGGCAAAATTTGGATAGGCTCTGATACTCAATCTGCTTAGCGACCAGACGAAGAGACCCAGCAAGAGAATCTGCCAGGATGATTGCAGGAAAATATGGATGAGTTGATCAATCATTTTCCTCTCCTTTCTCCAGAATATCCTTGATTTTTTGAAGCTCGTCTGGATCCAGTTTTTTATTTTTCAGGAGATAAGCTGCCAGGCTGGATCCAGAACCCTGAAAAACGCGTTCGATAAAAGAGCTGGTTGCGCCATCGACAGCATCTTCCCGAGCCACTATGGGAGTATAGAAGTTCACCATTCCAATTTTTTCTTTGGTCACATAGCCCTTTTCCACCAGACGCTCCAGGTAGGTTTGAATGGTTGTATAAGCCCGTTGTGCTTTTTCCGGCATGGCTTGCATGACCTCTCTTGCAGATGCTTTCTCAGCATCCCACAAATGATTCATGATCATCCATTCAAATTTGCTCAGCGCCTCAACCCTCCTCTTACTACTCATATCGTCACTCTCCTACGTTTGTAGTAATATAAAATAAGCAACTCATGAAACAAAAGTTTTTTTCAGAATAATTCCCCTGGGATGAATCCTGGAGTAGAGAGGCGGGCTTTCGTCCAAAGGGTTGGGACTAAAGTCCCACTTTGCCATAGAAGTGTCTACCCCAGGCTAAAGCCTGCGGTAATTGGTTGTTCTCACCAATGTGTGTTGATGTAAACACCAACCATCATCTGGGATCACCTGTGTAAATCTGTGGCTAAAAGCAGCTTTGTTCTAGTCAAACACTGCCTTGTGCACGAGATGAACAAGTGATGAGTAGGTCTCATCGGTGGCATTTGACATCCCCATCTCACAGGTTCTAGAGGTGGAGTAGTGACCGGTCACATCATGA
>CAZVSF010000049.1:12741-16606 GCA_964630195.1 uncultured Lentisphaeria bacterium | reverse complement strand
CTGGACGATCTTATTGGAATTCTGGTCAAATCGATTGAAGACGAGGAAATGAATGGCGTTTACAATGCCGTATCGCCAGAGCCTGTAAATAATGAAGTATTTACACGAATAGCTGCACGTGTTTTAAAAAGACCGCTGATCATGCCAAAAATACCAGCAGCCATATTGCGACTGGTACTGGGGGAAATGGCTGATGTGGTTCTTGAAGGTTCAAGGGTATCATCAGAAAAGATCATAGCAGGCGGATACAGATTTATCTATCCAGAGCTTGAGAAGGCACTTAGGCATATCTTGCTTGATCACCCACATTCGGAAGTAAATTAATAACCCAAAATTGTTATGAATAGCTTCGTTGGAAAGTCTTTGACTTTCTCTTTCAAAATTCGAAAATCAAAATAGTAGAGAAGGATATATTAGTATGGCCACAATAACACTTAAAGATAATCCAATCCATACCATTGGTGAACTTCCTGCAACAGGTACAAAAGCGAAGGATTTTCAGATAGTTGCAAAAAATCTGTCTCGCGTATCATTGGCAGATTTTGCCGGATCACGTTTGATCTTAAACATCTTTCCCAGTCTGGATACAGCTACCTGTGCAGCATCGGTTCGATATTTCAATGAATTGGCTGGCAAACTCCCAGATACAAAAGTCCTCTGCATCTCAAGGGATACTCCCTTTGCGCAGTCCCGTTTCTGTGGTGCTGAAGGTTTGGAAAATGTTCACACCCTGTCTGATTTTGAAACGGGTCAGTTTGGGAAAGATTATGGTCTTGAACTCATTGATGGTCCCATGAAAGGCTTCCATTCCCGTGTTGTGATCATCGTGAATACTGATGGTACAATTGATTACACTCAACAAGTTCCAGTTTTATCTGATGAACCAGATTATGATGAGGTCATTGCAAGATTGGGTTGATTGAAGAAAACTCAAAATCATGTTTTATGTCGCCTACTATATTGTCGGTTCTTTCTGGTAAAACGACAGGCAAATAGGTTTTAAATATACATTAATCTCTTAAATCATGTGAGTTTTATGATAATATTTAATAGTTTTAATAAATGTTGTGTTGTTCACCTATGTATATTGACGGTGCTCTTAACATTTGCATTTGGTCAAAAATGGTCGGGGGACACCCTGAGGATTAATCCGATCACATTTGAGGATCCAAGCCCTGTAGGCTGGAACGCTCAGTATAAAACATCTGTTTCTTTCCCGGACAATGATATGGAATGGTCACAGATCTTGATGGTCCAAACCCTGAAGTGTGATTCGGCAACTGCAGGTGACAAATATCCCTGTGGTGAGTGGGATTATATATGGAATACCTTTATAGAAGTGCCAGTAAATGATACTATAGAGATCTTTACTTTGGGAAGTTTTGTGACGCCATATGGGAAACGATTGAATCTTGGTGGACCAAATGGTTGGGAGTGGGTCTATGATATAACGGAATATGCACCACTACTCAAGGGAGAGAGAGAGTTAATATCAGGAAACAATCAAGAACTGTTAAACCTTGAGTTTGTGTTCATAAAAGGCACTCCCACAAGAGCTGTAATCTCTGTGGATAACCTTTATCCATATGGTGAATATAAATATGAATATCTTTCTACAGATAGTTTGCTAAAGGAGCGGGAAGTTATTCTAGATAAAACCGCTCAGGATTTCATGTTGAAGGCGGTTGTTTCTGGTCACGGACATGCTGGTCCTTATAATTGTTGTGAATGGGATAGTAAAACACACACCTATCGTATTAATGGCTATGAGACATTTAAATGGAATGTGTGGAAAGATTGTGGTAATAACCCAATATATCCGCAAGGAGGTACCTGGCCATTTGATAGAGCTGGTTGGTGTCCTGGCACAAAGGTAGACGAATATGAGTTTAATCTCACACCCAAAGTCAATCCAGGCGATACCATGACAATTGATTATAGTATTGAGCCGTTCAACAACAATGGTGAAAAGGATGGTACTTTCAGAATGAGCCATCAATTATTCAGTTTTGGCCCACCCAACTTTAAGTATGACGCGGCCATCAAGGCGATTATTGTCCCAAATTCAAGCAACCAGTACAGTAGGATAAACCCTAATGCAGGCAGCCCTCTCATCCTCATCCAGAACAGAGGTAAATATACGCTGAATAATTTAACAATAAAATATGGGGTGAAGGGTCATTGGAAGAAGAAGTTTATATGGCAGGGTAAATTAGATTATTTGGAAACAGAGCGAGTCACATTGCCACCATTGAATTGGAAGACGATGCGAACGTCTGGCACTTTTGAAGTGGAGTTGATAACCACAGCAGGAATTCAAGACGAATATCAAAAAAACAACATGCTGTATTCATATTTTGAAAAACACAAAAGAATTGATGATAACTTTGTGCTGCATGTTGAAACAAACAATCTGAATCGAGCAACAGAAAATACAGTTTCAATTTCTGAAGCGAGCGGACTGGTGTGGTATTACTACGATGAGTTTGAAGATAGTACCACTTACGATTTCCCAATTGAATTGTCGCCAGGAAGTTTTACTCTGAAGTTTAGTGATCAAATGGAAGATGGTATATCCGTACACTGGTGGAATAGAAATGCTGCGCCTGACCAGGTAGGTATTAATGGATTATTGCAGCTTCAATCAGTAACCGGTGATACGCTTGTGGCATTCCCTGCTGATTTCGGGCAGGAGATATTATTCAATTTTATCGTCGAGTAGACGCTGAAATAGTGACTCATTTCTGATGATTTGTTCAGTAGCACCGAGTCGAATCTGAACAAAAGATTCAATTTGCTCGGAGAGGATCTTGATCTCACCCTCAGGTAGGGTTAAAAAATTAATCAGCTCAGGTGTTCTTGTCACAACCGTTGACAGTTTTTCCTCTACCAGGTCAATGGCCTCAGCAAGGATATCATACTTTGGTCCATGTGCACAAGGGACATGGTAAATTGCTGCCTCAGTAACAGAATGCACGCCAGCGCCAAACCCCGCTCCTATGAAGGCAAGATCTGCGTGTTTATAGAGATCTGCGAGTTGACCTACGCTATCCCAAATTATGACTGACTCATCCTTTAGCTGTTGAATCTCAGAATTTCGGATAGATTTAACTTTTCCTCTAAAGAGTTCACGCTCCCAGGGGATCAGGTCTCGTTCACTCGTTTCATGGGGGACAATGATATGCCGGAAAGCGTTATCTGCTGGTAGTTGTGTGATAGCGGAAGTAATAATCTTCAGGTCTGAGTCCCCAACCGAGCCATAGATAATGACCCTTCGGTCAGAAAGCAGATCGTCTGTTATCAACATTTTTGTATAATTTTTAGAACGTTCGCTCACTTGATCGAACCGTGAGTCACCCACGACATCAATTTTTCCAGCATAGATTTGCTGAATTAAAAATTTCAATGCGGAAGAGCCTGTATATATGTGGTCGATCTGGTTAAAAACAATTCTGTTAACAGCTTTTAGCCCTGGGAAAAGTCGGGCTGAATTCTCGTATAAATTTGCATTGATGAGAATATTTCTGACCCTGTTCCTTTTTAGCGACAGTAGAAGATTTGGCCAAATATCATGTCTGGTATTGATAAATAGATCGGGATTCAGCAGTGTAACGAAACGATGCACTCGACTGTAAAGGTCCCAGGGGAGAAAACAAACACCATCAAAAATTTTGTTTTGTGATGCCTTATAGTAGATCGTGGCAGACGTGAAAGTTTGAAATATGTAGACATCCAATTTGGAGAGACGGGTTAAGACAGGTTGCATCTGCTCAAATTCACCTGCTGATGCTGCGTGGGTCCATATAATTGGTTTTGGATCGTCTCGCACCATTGTTTTAAAACTTAAAACACGAGAAGTTATATC
>CAZVSF010000049.1:0-12641 GCA_964630195.1 uncultured Lentisphaeria bacterium | reverse complement strand
TCTCCAGTAATGATTGCCGTTTTTATGCCTGCCTGACTCAGCAGATAGGTGGCCATGCCATCATAATAGCTGAATCCTTTCATAATTTCTCCATCAGCGGTATAATAGATCTTCGCATCAGTCCATACGCCATCAATATCAGATACCACCAATTTTATACTTTTGGCTTTGGATTGGAGTTGATCAGAAATCATTATTTTCTCCTGATTATGAATAGATAAGAATAATAAGGTTCTACCAGTTGATGTGTTCATCCTTTATGACGGTATCTGCCTTTATATCAGTCACCAATGTTTTTCCAATAAGCTCATCCAGTCTCGCTGGAGAGATGCCTGTTCCCGGTCCTTTTGTAGTAAGCATATCTCGGGTCAGGGGTGTGCCAGCTGAGATGTCTACCAATGAGACAACACTTTTTGCGAGCTTCTTAAATATGGGAGCTTCTGATGATTGAATTTCTTTTGCTGTACCACCCATGGCAGACTCTATATGACGAATATCCCTAACCAGTTTGGCAAAACCGCCAGGCTCCAGAGAAGCCGCATGATCGCCGCCTTTCATTGTCCTATCAAGGGTAAAATGTCTTTCAACAATATTTGCTCCCAGTGCAACAGCCGCCTCAGTAATAGCAATACCCAGCTCATGACCAGAATATCCGATGACAGCATTGGGGAAAGAACTTTTAAAGGTGTGAATCACCTCAAGGTTGATCTCCTCAAACACAGAAGGGTAAGTCGATGTGCATTGAAGGATGCAAATTGGGATACCAAAAGGTTCGACGATCTTTACCGCGGTCTCAACCATGTCCATATTTGCCATACCAGTTGAAAGGATCATGGGCTTACCCTTTTGGGCCGTGTGTGCCAAAAGGGGAAGATTACTTAAATCAGCTGAGGCCATTTTGTAAAAAGGGACACCCAGATTATCAAGAAAATCAATGCTTTCCTCATCCCAACCGGAAGCAATAAAATCAACCGCGTGCTCCCCGGCGAAAGTTTGGAGCTCATGGTAATCATGCTCTGATAATTCCAGGGCTTCCTTATGCTCTCCATATGTTTTCCCAAAGGAATTCCTGTTATCATAGGGCATTTCCAGCCCTTCCCGGGTGAGGATACGTTTGATGCTTCGTTTTTGAAATTTAACAGCATTAGCCCCGGCATTGGCAGCCTCGGCGATCAGTTTTTTGGCAATGTCCACATCACCTTGATGGTTGATGCCAATTTCTGCAATGATATAGGTTGGGTGGTTCTCTCCAACAAATTTTGAACCCAGTTGTAAAGTTGGCAATTAAACCTCCACTTAATTAATTGAAATGATCTAGCTTTTTAAGTTTTGCGCGATTTTTTCCAGCAGGATAAAATCACTTCTAATGTCAATCTCAGGACTGTATTCCTCCGGAAAGATGGTATACCCTATCTTGCCACCCAGTCTGTTCCCCGTTTTCTCAAAATGTGACGAGGAAAAAATATAGACCGAGCCATTCTCAACATATTTAATATCATTGGCAGTCATATCCTGTCTTCTCGGGCGATTCATAAAATCATAATCTGCCGTTGCTCTTTCACCATCTACTTTCCAGAAAAACCTGTGTGTGGGGGAAATGGACAGCAGAGAATCAAAATTTCCTGACTGAAATGTTTCAAGGGCAATATCAAGGGACCCGTCTGGCCGCAGGGGACTTGTCGCCTGTAAAAGTACAATGATATCAGGTTCTAAGTCATGGTCGTGCAACCATTTTATGGCATGGGAAATAGCTGACTCCGTAGTAGCGGTATCACCGGCAATTTCATCAGGTCTCGGGATTATTTCAGCCCCATTTTGCAGAGATATGTCTGAGATCTCTTTATCATCGGTTGAAACAAATACTCGATCGACCAACTGGGAATCAAAGGCATACTTTATTGAATGAGATATCAAGGGCTCACCCAAAAACGGTAAAATATTTTTATGGGGAACTCCTTTTGACCCACCACGGGCTGGTATGATACAAAAAATTGACATCTTCCAATATATATGGAGAGCTGCGCTTCACAGCCCACAATTTTATTGAACCACTTAGCTATTAAAAACACCCCAACCTTAATCAGCAGGTGTCAAAAGACCACAATCGGATTATGTTCCTGCCCATGAACAACAGGGTATATATCATTCTCGTTTTTGGACTACTTGGCGTCAGCTTTGGAGCCCCACTTGCGAGATATCTACCTGAATTGGCTGCGCTAACGATAGCATTCTGGCGCATGGCCGGGGCTTCCACACTCCTCTGGAGTCATGCGGTCATCAAAGGTCAGAAGCCGCTGAAGAAAAGCAAGTACCCTACAATTATCGTGGCTGGAATTTTCCTGGGATTACACTTTGCCTTCTTTTATTCAGCAGTCAAGATCACGCCAATTGCCAATGCCACCCTCTTTGCTACCATGGCTCCTTTATTCACCCTTATCTATGAAAGATTTGTACTGAAACAGAAGCTGGCTTTTGGTGCCATGATCGGATTATGGATGGCAATTACCGGAGCCATCATCATCCAGGGCTCAGAGTTTGAGTGGGGAAGTGAAGAGACCCTGGGAAATTTCTATGCACTGGCAAGTTCAGCATTCATGTCAGTGGTCTTGCTGATTGGTCAACGGGTTCGCGCTGAGATCTCCAATATTCAATACACGCGATGGCTGTATTTATTTGCGGCGATAACGCTGGCAATCATCACCGTGAGTTCGGGTATTGATTTGAAGTTTCAACTTGCAGATGCCATATGGTTATTGGGCCTGGTAATTTTGCCGACCCTCATTGGGCACAATAGCATGAGCTATGCAGTCAAGTATATACGGCCTACAATTGTTGGTTCAATGCCTTTTGGCGAACCCATTCTTGCCTCGGTTCTGGCCTGGCTGTTGTTTGGTGAGCTGGTTGGATGGAATGTGATTCTGGGAGGGGCCGTCACATTATCAGGTTTGGTCCTCCTCACCTTGAACCGAAATAAGTCAAGAGGCTAGCAGTTTGATCTCTCCCCGCTGAACGAGGTTTTCCACAAATTCTTTCTCCTTGTCAACATCGTGTTTTGCAGCTTTTTTAAGAATCCCCTTTTCCTTTAACCATCTCTTCAAGGGGCCATCAAAATAATGAGCAGTAGAACCCACAAAAAAATCGAAGCCATGCAGGGTTATATCTAATCCCAACAAATAGAAAAAGTATATGGCAAAGAAGCCAGTTGTGGGGCGATCCAGCCCTGACTCTTTTTCCATTTCAGACATTATCTCAATCGGCAATAAGGTATAATCCTTTGTCCCCAGACGCTTCTGAATCCGGGCATGAATGGCATCCCCTTTGTGATCCAGAACGACAGGTGGGATCATTACCAATATATTATCCGGGATATCATTACGCAGCTTTAAGCCCTGATTAGCACCATTTACCCATACATCTGTTCGCGATCCAACAGATACTTCCATCTCATCCGTAACATAATTATTGATTCGTACGATGCAGTCAAAGCTATCAATTTCCTGTCCACGTTTTTCTTTTATTGCACTGGGACCATTGCCGATTATCAGAACCGACTTGTTTTGTAAAATGCTGTACTCCTGGGGGAGATCATTCAGTGTGAAAGAGGGCATGTTCAGGATTCCCTGTAAATGGATCCATCATCCAGGGCTACATTCCACTCCTTGATGGGAGTTCTCCAATTATCCCCATACTTTACCTTGATGAATTTTTCGGGGTTGGCTGGGACGGGAACCTCTTTTCCATAGAATTTTAGGCTGTCCAGTGTATCAAAAAATTCCTTTCGGTGATATGCATTTCTATCCCAGACCACATATTTGTAGACCAATTCATCCTGATCGGGGAGGGTCCCCTCATAGTACACAAAAAGATCAAGACAGAGTTTCTCTTTGAAAAAAATATTTTTCCGTGGGAAAATTTTCAGAACGCGATATTTGCCCAGATGCCAGATTTTTTGAGTTTTTGGAAATGACCTGACACTGACATAAAAATGATGTCTTAATTTTTTGATGAGTTGCTTCATCTGTGCATCTGATTGATACTTCATCCCAAAATCAAGATCATGGTCCCAGGGAATAAGTTTTTGATCCCTTAACGCACCGAGAAGCGTACCCCCTTCGATCCAGAAATCAATATTTGTTTCATTCATCACAGCAACATTCTTGTGCATGAATTTCACTGCTTTTTGTTCCGACTCAGAATCAAAGGCAACTTCATGTTTCTGATAAAATCCAGACAGCAATTCACTATGATATCTTTCTTCAAACTTGATGTAGTTGGCAGGGACCTGGAACTCATGATCCTCATGATTAATTTTGATCACGGAAGATTTATTTAAATCACTTTCAGAAAAAAAGATGTCATGACCGCCTAAAAAGGTGGTAAATCCAACATCTGCTTGTTTAAGGGGTGTCAGGCTGATAAAAGTTGATTCTTTTTTGAAGAGACTCGGTTTATAGCGGAGCTTATAAAAAGGATGTCCCTGTACACTCTTGGGCTTAAAAACAATTCCTGACCCCAAAAGTTTAAAGGCTAGCAGCAGGAGACGAAATCGTGAAGTGGGAAAAAGATAGAGGCGAAGATTGTGGGTGTATTTGTAGAGGTCACCTTCAACCAGCCCTACCAGAGACTCTGCGCCAATGATATAGTCCACTTTTAAGTCATGGAGGACTTTTAAAGCAGTGAAAAAAAAGGTGTTCACTACTCCCCTAATTCCTTGTTTGCCTTTTCCAGGTCCTCGGTAAAATCCACCTCAATACAGAGCACATCAGATACGTCAACCGGGTACATTTTTAAGCCCCGATCAATGGCATATTCAATAGCACGCTCAAAATAGTCATCATTATTACAGCGCTCCAGCATCTCGATAAACAGCGGGATGTCGCTTGACAGGATCTTGTTGATTCCCACAGACTCACCAAGGGCATTTTCAACGCTCTTGGATACTTGATTAATAGATCCATCTGAGGCTACCGTGTACTTGACCTCTTCCTCAGCCACAGAGGCTGTGTTGACTGCCATACAGCTTGTTTTAGCGTCAACGACCCGTTCCAGAACAGCCAGATCGAACACCACATCACCATTGAGCCAGATGACATCATCCGTCCTGACTTTTTTCATGGCTTTCAGCAAACTTTTGGAAGTGTTTGTTCGATCATAGACATTGTTGAAAACAAAGGTGAGCTCTGAGAATTCTTCCATGATCAGATCTTTTTTAAACCCGACCACAACCAGGATGTCATCAACCCCGACGACTTTTTTCAGGTATTTTAATTGTCGACCCATGATAAGCTCACCATTGGAAAGTTGTGTCAGGGGTTTGGGGCGTGGGTTGCCCAGCCGTGAGCCGATGCCGGCTGCTAAAATTATTGCTCTCACCATCACACCTTTTTTCTGATCAATTAATATTAAAACGCATTAAGTACGATTGCATTATTCGACAATTATGGTCATGAATATATAGCAAAACAAACTATAAAGGCAAGTTCTCACTGAGGCTTATTCGATGGTTTGTGTTATAGAGCCATCTGAAAGATACAGTTCGATCATGTGGGTGATCCTTCTACAGGAGAGACCATCTGCTTTCCAACAGCTTTGCTCAGCCCAGTATTTTCGTTTCTCGCTATATTTTTCCGGATGATCCAAAGCCTTCTGAACAGTTGTCCCCAGATCGCTGGGCCTGGCAGTGTGTCCCATCACCCAATCCTCATCTACGTATGGAATTTTGAACGGTCTGGCCAGGCGGTCCGTCTTTTGTTCACGGGCCAGAATATCAGCTGCAACCCAGGTGCCCGATTTCCGGCGTTCTTCTTCTGGAAAGCAACCAGGGTAGCTGGGAAGTATGAGTTGTACGACGGGTTTGTCCAGAATTGAGGCTTCAGCCAAAACAGAGGAAACATCACTGACCACCACATTTGCCAGATGGAGAAATTGATTTATGTTGCCGTCACCGGGGCGTACGGCACCATATTTTTTTGCAAAGGAGTAATCAGCAGAATGCGGCACGATAAGCAAATTCTCCAGAAATGAGAGGTGTTTGACATTATGTATGCCGGCATCGATGTTGTTCTTTCCTCCCCATGAGGGGGCAAAAAGAATGATCGGTTTGTCAGGGTTTAAATTGTATTTCGAACAAAGTTCAGGTTTGTTGATCTTTAAGTTCACCAGCTCGTCGACCTTGGGATAGCCTCCCAGTAAACCTTGTGCGAACGCAGGGTTTATGGCTTGCATTTTCCTTTTGAATATTTCCCCTGGATAAAAAAGAAGCGCAGCCCTTTGGAAGAAATCGTATTTATAGGTATAATATTTCATCGGACTAAGCCCGTGTTCGATGTAGATAAACTCACCTTTCCAGCCACACCGTTCCAGACGTGCAAGCGGTTTATCGTATGCAATGACAATATGCGAGGAGATCGTTTTTAACAGTTTTCGATTGCGGAAACAATTGCGATGGACTTTTCCTAATCTCACCTGCCAGCCCTGGCTTTTCATAAAGCTGTAGAGAGGCAACAGGCTGGCGTATCCCTTGGTGGTTGAGTAGACGAGATCGAGGGTTTGACTCATAATAAAGGTCTGGATATTAATTTTGTACTTGTCGTTGGAGGAACAACTCCATGATATCAAGATCGATGGGTCGCGTCACTTTCATTGTTTCCGCTGCACCTTCCACAAAAGTCAGTCGAGCCTGAGGGTTGCTCTGTTTGACGAGTCCAATTTCGTCGGTATCAATTTTTCCAGAGGCATGCGCAGCTTTCAGGATATCGAATCGAAAGCATTGCGGTGTCTGAACGATCCTGAGATTATCCCTGTGAAGATTCCTGAAATCAGAATCCATGAGTTCGATCATGGAATCGACAGGTTTAATGGCTGGCGCAGCACCATCATATGATTGCAGACTATCAATGCAGGAATCGATTACGCGGTGAGGGACCAGGGGTCTGGCAGCATCATGAACGAGAACCGAAGTGGTGTCTTCTGAACAGGCACCCAGACCATTGAAGACAGAATCCTGTCTGCTTTCACCTCCGATGATCACCTGGCAACGGGGATATGTATGCGTAACATGCTTAAGATATGCAGAAGAAGTAACAATGATCACATCATCAACTCTGGGATGCTCCAGGAAGCTTTGAACTGAATATGCCAGGATTTCCACCCCCCTCAATTTTAAAAATTGCTTGGGTATTTCACTGGCAAGTCTGCTCCCACTACCAGCCGCAACAATGATGGCGGTAATTTTAGTTTTACTCATATCGTTCAACATAGCCAATAAATAAACCGATTACAATTTTCCGATTGGCCATGGACCACGTGACAATATTTTTCGTAGTTAGTAAAAATTATTAACAAACACAAACATACCGATATTGATAATATTGCATTTAAGCAAAAATATTTCATAAAATTTCTTTGGATTATGCTTATTTCTCATTCATAATGGCGCTATGATGAAAACAAATAAATTCAATCCACCCAGTCCCGTAGAAAATTACTTCCTCAGGCGTTCCAAGCTTGACTTTTGCTATGAACCAGATGAGAAAATTCCCGTCATTCAGGTGAATAATTTCCCCAATCTCGGACAATTGACTGCCTTGAGGTTTTTGGAATGGGTTCAGGAAAACCCTGGGGGTGTTATCTCTCTTCCAACGGGAAAAACCCCGGAATATTTCATACGCTATGCCGAGCATTACCTGAAAAATTGGGAAGATAAGCAGACCAGCGCATTTTTAGAGCAGATCGGTATGGATCATACCCGAAAGCCGATGCTGAGCGATCTCCAGTTTGTCCAAATAGATGAATTCTTTCCCATTGCGCCGACCCAGCACAACAGTTTTTATGATTATGTAAGTAAATATTATATCAACGGATTCGGAATCAGCGCCGAGCGCTCTCAGCTTATCGATGCGACCCAAATTTCCTGGCCGCAGGGGAAAAGCTATCAGGAAATATTTCCAGATAATATCGTTGATCTCAGACTCAGGTTTCAGCAACCCAACACCACCCGGGGTCGCTTGCAAAAGGAAGCCATTGAACGGGTTGATGAATTTTGTACTGACTATGAACGACGTATTCGCGAAAAGGGTGGGATTGGCTTTTTCCTGGGTGGTATTGGCCCTGATGGTCACATCGCTTTCAACGTCCGCGGATCGGATTATTTTTCTACCACGCGACTGACACCTACCAATTTTGAAACTCAGGCAGCTGCCGCAGGCGATCTTGGTGGCATCGAGGTTTCCCAGAAACGTCTGGTCATTACCATAGGACTTCAGACCATTACATACAATCCGCAAGCGACCTGCCTCATTTTTGCGGCTGGGGAAGCCAAGGCTAAAATTGTGGCAGGATCAGTACAGGAGTCTGGTAATAACAAATATCCTGCGGGTGTGCTGCAGACCATGCGGAATGCCCGATTTTATGTTACATCGGGGGCTGCCGCGTTTCTGGATAGAAGACAGGCCCATGAAATAGAGACTGCTCCTGAGATTTCTGAAACCCTGGTGGATCAGCATATGATCACACTTGCCATGCGTTCACATACACCCATTCAGCAAATCACTGACAAACAGGTCGCAGAGAAACTGGTTCCTGCAACTGCCCTGAAAAGAAGTAATGCTGATCTCCCTGCCATCAAAGAACGCATCATCAAAGATCTTCAGGCGAAACTTGCAAAAGGATTGACCCCGGTAGAGGATGAGGTCTTTTTTCATACTGCACCTCACCATGATGATATCATGCTGGGATATCTGGCACACATCGTTCACCTGGTAAGGACACCAAAGAACGAGCACCATTTTGCCTATATGACCAGCGGTTTCAATGCAGTCACCAACGATTTTGTAAAAGATCAGATTCTCCATGCTCTCGAGCATATGGAAACAGAGCAATACCAGCGACTCCAAATGGAAGGATACTATGATCCAGAAAACCTGGCTGGCGCACAAAGGGATATTTATACCTATCTGGATGGTGTCGCCCACCACAGCAAAACCCTACGCAATAATGGGTCATCGCGACGTCTGATTCGAAATCTGTTGATAATTTTTCCAGAGTTAGATCTTGAGCGACTTCCCGCCAGGATGCAGGAACTCATTGAGTATCTTGACACACGCTATCCTGGCCAGAAAGATGATCCTGTCATGCAGAATCTAAAGGGACGGATAAGAGAATGGGAAGCTGACCTGGTCTGGGCCCATTATGGAACACCCATCAAAAATGTTCACCACTTGAGATTGGGTTTCTACAAGGGTGATATCTTTACGGAAGAGCCAACCATTGACCGTGATGTCCAACCCATCCTTGAATACATGGAAAAAATTCGTCCCACAGTTGTTACCCTGGCTCTTGACCCGGAAGCCAGCGGTCCAGACACCCACTACAAGGTTATGCAGGCTATCGCTGAGGCCATACGTCTTTATAAAGAGAGACATCCCGATGCCCGCTTGAAGGTTTGGGGTTATCGTAATGTGTGGTTCAAATTTCAGCCTACAGATGCCAATATTTTTGTGCCCGTCTCTTTAAACTCAATGGCCATCATGAAGGAAACTTTCAAATATTGTTTCCAGTCGCAGGTGGATGCCCCCTTCCCCAGTTATGAATATGATGGACCTTTTTCAGGATTAGCTCAGGCTATTCAGGTCCAGCAGCATCAGGATATGAAGCGGGTCATGGGTCGTGACTTCTGGTATGAAAATTCACATCCCAGGGTCAGGGCTGCCCATGGTCTGGTTTATTTGAAGGAAATGGAGCTGGAAGAATTTTACACCAGGGCCAGAGAGCTGCAGAAAGTGACTGAATCCCAGGCTTAGGGTTCCGGTTCTCAGGTCTTAATCTGAGACTTATACAGCCTTCGAATTTCCAGAATTACAGCATGGTATGTGCTGGACTTGAAATCTGGAAATGTATTTTCAAAAGCATGGAATATACCTGATTCAAAGTAGAGCGTAGGGTCGGCATAAATACCCTGATCCAGATAGATTTTCTGTCCGTTATATTTGGCTGATGCAAGCACCACCTTGTGAAAATCCAGATAGCCAATATCCAGATTTACTTTCCGCTTAGATGCGATCGCCAGCTCCTCTTCAATACCATTGCACAGGATCTTTAAAGTCGCCAATTTTCCAGGACTCATGAGGGTCTCAATACTCCAGAATTGCCGGTAGATGGGACTGCCCATCTCTGACTCATAGTAGTCAGTTGAGGTGAAGGGGAAAGACTCACTTGTCAGATCTATCGGTCCCAACTCCTCAGTGACGGCACCTCGGGATTTTTCGAGCAGTGCTTCGTCTGAGAAGAGTGCACCGATGAAATATTTTACGTTTTGAGGCAGATCAGCTTTCATGGGGTTCCTGTCGTTGCTTTAGAATATATCGGGCGTCTTCTATTTTTTCCAGCGGGATCCCGAATCGATCAAGGATCAATTTTTCGCTAAGATCAATATCTCTGAATTTTTTTGTTTCCTCTGGACTGGTAAATTTGATGAAGTCACCTTGAATGAAGAGCATTTCATAGCCCTTGACCTGGGTCAGGATGATATCATCCATGCCAGGTAACTCAAAGGAAGCCTCCCAATGACCGGCAAACGCTCCAAGACTCACCGGTTTGGCTAAGAATTGATATCGTCGCACAACTTGCTGTTTTCGAAAGGTGTAAAGGGCATAGCCTCCGGTTTCAACTTGATATTGCAGAGAGATTCCTGTTTCGGCTGATATCCTGCTCTGGACCGTTGCGGGAGTGAGTGGAATGGGCTTGAATATCATATAGCCAGGATCGACCAGGTAATCTTGCCTGGCAAAATTCAAGAGGATCGCTGAATGGTTGTTGGCACCCCAATTGAGATCACAGATAAGGGGATAAGCTGCATAGCCCATGATGCGATAAATACCCATGAGCATATAGGTCAGTGAAAAACAGGTTCCCCCGGCATGCCAGGCAAAATGATCCTCCAGGACCTCATTGGGGAGCCTGAAAAAGGATTCATTTGCCCGTTGGGCATGTTTCAGGATCTTGCTGACATTTTCATAGGGGAGCCGGGAAAAATATTGAGCGATAGCCCGGATGTGATCCAACGAGGGTTTCGGCCCTTCGAATTGAAAGCGTTCCAAAAAACGTGAAATATCCTGCTCGTAATGCGCCGGATCTAGAAGCTCATTGTTTTCAATCATCGATCCTACTCAGGTTGAAGCGTGCTATCTGAACCCATGCTAAAGGAATAAGCAGATGCTATTTTCATAGTCGTTTCCAAGGTCGGGAAGTTAGCTCAAGATTTTGTTGCAACAAAGTTTAGACTATATTCAATCCTCACAGTGTACAGGAGTTTATGGTTTATGGATGGTGCCTTAAAATCGTTGGGGGATGTTGAATTTATTGATCTCACCGAATCTCAATCAAAGATCAATCTTGAGAGCGACCTGAATGAACTCCTGAGTCTCTGTTATTATCACAATTCCAACAACATTCTTTTGTCTGAGAAAAACCTGTCTGATGAATTTTTTAATTTGAGAAGTGGTCTCGCCGGGGCGGCCATGCAAAAGTTTGCCAACTATCAAGTCAAGGTAGCTATCCTGCTACCATCCAAGGCACAACATTCCGAGCGGTTCAGGGAATTGATGTATGAAATGAGCAGATCAAATCATTTCAGATTCTATGATAATCAGGAAGAGGCCGAATTATGGCTTACCACCTAAAAGGAAAATGGCACTTATGATCCCAATCCCATTACTCATCGCGTTCTATTTGCTCATGCCAGCTGCAATTCTCTGGCTATGCTACCGATCCACCCTCATTGATAAAATTGGCTCCGTGATCCTGGCGTATCTATTCGGAATTATTTTAGGGAATAGTGGGCTTCTGCCTGAAGGCGCAGCTGGTTTGCAAGACGAGATGAGTGGTATCACGGTCGCGGTGGCCTTACCCCTTCTGCTATTCTCCCTGGATGTGCGCTCATGGCTACAAACTGCCGGCAAGGCCATTCTATCCATGCTCGGAGCCACGATTCTTGTGGTCTTTGTCGCTGGATTGGGCAGTTGGCTGATTCATTCCAGTTTTGAGAATTCCTGGCAATTCGGAGGTATGGCCATTGGTCTCTATACAGGTGGGACACCGAACCTGGCCGCCATCAAGACGGCCTTGAATGTGGACTCCACCCAATACATCATGATGCATACTTACGACGCTGTCAATGGCATTATTTACCTGATCTTTGTCATGAGTTTTGGCCAGCGTGTTTTTAACAGGGTGCTAAAAAAATATAAACCTTTGAATCTTGAGACTACTGATCTGGATAGTGCTGAGAGCATTCACTCCTATGTGGGCATATTTAAACCGGACATTCTCAAAGGTCTGTTGGCAGCTCTGGGGCTTTCTATAATAATTTTGGGATTGAGCTTTGGCATATCTCAATTGATACCAAAGGAGTATTCAACGGCCGCAATTATGCTGCTTATCACCACCATGGGTATTGCACTCTCCTTTATTCCAGGCATCAGGGGCATCCCCATGACCTTCCAGTTTGGCATGTATATCATTCTGGTCTTCAGTCTTATCGTGGGCTCCATGGCCAATCTGAGGGAGCTGGTGAACATTAATTGGTCCATGATGTTCTTTGTCAATTTTATCGTCTTTGGAACCATGCTGCTCCATGCGCTCTT
>CAZVSF010000048.1:15445-16910 GCA_964630195.1 uncultured Lentisphaeria bacterium | reverse complement strand
ACTTTAAAGACTTTTTAACTCAAATTTCGGGGGAACTTCTGTTGATTGCATGTGAAGACGAACCCGACTACAGGTGGTGGGGCCTGCCAACATACTTATCCAGGACCCAGGTAACCGACCAATTGTGACCAAGCCTGTGCCCATCCATTGTTGGGGGCAATGTTAATATTTGATAAAAGGGTAGATCCACGTTCTGTGGATCACTGGCCAGATCGCGAAATGCACCATCTTGCGCATGTACCGTCTTGTGCTGAAAGAGACGCACTGATTTGTTCCACTCCGGGTAGATCAGCTTGTCCCCTTTATCATAAGAGAGCTGACTACATTCGTCCAATAGATTTGGGAATCCGCTGAGTGGCGCTGCAATAATGTGGATGTCTGCCTCTAATCTCCCCAGCTGAGAAGCGGCGAATGTAACGACCATACCCCCGTATGAATGTCCAAAAATGACGATCTTCTCGTATTTTCCGGCATGTTCGATCTTTTTGATCTCATTTGCCAGATCTTTGGCAATCTCTTCAGGACATCTTTCCCAGTCATATCTGAAAAAGAAAACCGGTCCAAAATAATTCGTAAGATTTTTTAATCCCATGATCCATTCATAGCCTCGGGAATCATATCCATGAACTGCCATCACCAGGACACTGTCATTCCTGGCATCCCCATTGACCAGCTTTACAACTCCAAGGGGTTGGTCCATAAGCTGCTGGCCGGCAATCGTAATTTCAGTCCCCTCTTCAAGGAGATTAATATCAAGGCTTGATATGCCTCCCTGAGCAGTCCCTTTATTGCTTGAACCACTGGAGCTATCCGGTACATTCGCTCCGCAACTCAGGATGAGGCCTACTACAAAAAGGCTGGTTACCATTCGGTTCAATAATTTTTGAAGGGACATTTATTCTCCAATATTTTTAAATCTTATTCCTGAGTGTATGAGAGCAAGACCAGGTAGAAACAGCACCAACAGGAAAACGGCTGCCATTTTTAGATTTCCACTGAAGGATCCAAGTAGTCCTGTCAGCACGAGGACAGACCCAAACAAAAAAAAGCTAAACCTGAGAAATTGAAATGTTGACGCGTCAGTAAGTTTGACTCTGTACTTGAACATGATGGTCATGGCGGCCAAAATAATATAATAGGCAATAAAGGTCACCATGACCTGCTCCTCCAATTCCACGGATTGAATTGCCAGAACAGACGTGATGAGTGAGATTGATGAAGCCAGTGATAAAAGTGGAAATGGGTTTAACCAGTCCCTCTGATTCTTGCTCGTTTCCATTCAACAATATAGCAAAGGTTATCAGGAGGTCATACTCATATCAAAAAATGCTGGATAATCTGGTTGTCGTATCGAAGATTTCCGTGTTTTATGGTGTACTCTCCTTATTTTCATAGCAATATTTAACAAGAGATTATTCATGAAAAGAACCGGTCACATATTGATCATCAATCCAGGTTCAACCTC
>CAZVSF010000048.1:6672-15345 GCA_964630195.1 uncultured Lentisphaeria bacterium | reverse complement strand
TCTCATGCTGGATGATCTTCAGAAGCATAAATATTCCAGACATGCCAGCAATTTTGCAGCTCTTATGGGAGCCAGAATTGGTGCAGAGAAAAATATCCCTGTTTATATCACTGACCCCATCACAACCGATGAATTTGAACCCCTGGCAAGGATCTCTGGTGTGCCGAGTATTCAGAGAAAATCGCGAAGCCATGCTCTCAACATTAAGGCCAGTTTAAGAAGATGTTGCTCTCGAAATCATGTTGAATATGGCCATAGCTCCTGGGTCGTCTGCCATATGGGTGGGGGTATATCGATTGCGGCTGTCAAAAATGCACGGATCATTGATGTCAATGATGCGCTTTTGGGTATGGGTCCCTTTGGTCCAGAGAGAGCGGGAGCATTGCCAACAGCTGGTTTGCTTGACCTCGTTTACGGATCAAATCAGGAGCGTTCTGCCATTGAGAACCTGCTCTCCAAAGAAAGTGGTCTTATGGGCTACCTGGGGACCTCTGACCTCAGGGAGGTTGAGGATATGGTCGATGGTGGCGATGAGGAGGCTACCCTCATTTTCCAGGCCATGGTATACCAAATTTGCAAGGAAATAGCAGCCATGGCATCCGTTCTAAATTTTGACCTCAATGGAATACTTCTGACAGGAGGCATGGCCCATTCGCAGCGTTTATGTGATGCCATATCAACTGGGGTGCAGGCACTTGGCAAAATATTTGTCGAAGCAGGTCAGAATGAGATGAAAGCGCTGGCCGAGGCTGCCCTCCGTATCCTGGGAGGGTCTGAAAAAATAAAGACATATAGACCGTCGCCATAATTACTCAGCAGGAGCAACCCCTTGAATATTAGACTTGCCAGCATTCAGGATCTTGATGCGTGTGTTGCCATTGATGCACCAAACTTTAACATTTTTGATCGGGAAAAACGCCGTCTCCATTTTCTGGAAATGATTCCCAGGGAAATGATGGTGGTCATGGAAATTGACTCGAAAATCGTGGCCTATGCCAGTTTTGATTCCCAGTGGTTTGGATGCACGTTTCTAAAGCTGCTGGTTACAGATGCGCAATACAGAAGACGTGGATATGCCATAAAACTCATGGAGCATATCGAAGCAAAGCATTGCCCTTCTGGAAAATTCTTTAGCTCCACGGAGGCAGACAATAGCGCTTCCATACAACTTCATGTGAGCCATGGTTTTCAGGAAAGTGGCTGGCTGGATAACCTGCCACAACCGCATCGCGAATAATTCTTTTACAAATCCACGCGCAATGAATAGCTAAAATGGAAGCAACAATTCGATAATAATTTTATATTGACTAATGTTAAATATTTTTTACATTATGTATGTTATTTTTAACTGCTTGTAAAGGATTAGTTACATGAACTTATCATATCAGGAAAAAAGTATCTGGGCATCGCTTGCCATAACCACCATCCTGTTTGGCTATTATTTTACCAGAGTTTTCGAAGTTATTGAGAATCCAGATCTCCCGGCACAAAGTCTTATCAGTGTCTTTATTGGGGTGATCACGGTAACCATCTTTGCTCAGGTTGTTATTCAAAGTATCCTGGCCATTGTCTATCGCGATGAAGTCAAAGAAGGCGGTGATGAGCGCGAGAGCTTTATCAGACTAAAGGCAACCAGTATATCACACTATGTGCTCATCTCAGGGGTATGGATCGGATGTATGAGCTTCTATTTCAATCCTTCAGCCCTGATGTTGATGAACGTATTCGTTGTATTCTTTGTAGTATCTGAAATCGTTGGCTATGTCGCCCAGCTTATTTATTACCAGACAGGTGTATAGATGGCGCTCTGCAACATTAAAAACAATATGCGAAAACTAAGATTCGATCAAGATGAGATGACCCAGCAGGCACTTGCCAAAAAAATTGGTGTGTCCAGGCAAACAATCATCGCCATCGAGTCAAGGAAGTACTCCCCCACCCTTGAGCTAGCCTTCAAAATAGCCCTGGTATTTCAGCTGCCCCTTGAGGACATCTTTCAGTACGACAATTCTCGGTAATTCCATTCCAGCTCATCAAATCTTGACAAAAGGGATGGCAATCTATTTTGAAAATCAGCCCAATCCCTCTGACCATGATCTGTCCAGAGAACTTCTGATAAAGCCGTCATCCTTGGCAAGACCATATATTCGGCATGTGAAGATGTTTTGATGAATTCAGTCCACAAATTGGCCTGAGATCCCAGTACATGTTTGGCCTCATCTTCCGTTAACTCCGCTGGAATTGGTTCATAGGCATACACTTTTGTAAGTGGTGTAAAACCTCCTATTGCCTGGGGCTCCGTGTCCTTGTCTCCCTGGTAATAGTCAAAGTAGACATGCGAGGTAGGTGTCATGACGACGTCGTGCCCGGCTTTGGCCGCAGCAACCCCTCCAGTCTCTCCCCGCCAGGACATGACCGTCGCCTCTGGCGCAAGCCCACCTTCGAGAATTTCATCCCAACCGATGAGATTTTTGCCCTTCCCCAGGATATATCGCTCCATTTTCTGAACAAACCAGCTTTGCAATTCTTCCTCGTCTGCCAGTCCCTCGTTCTGTATGCGAGCCTGGCATTTCTCACAAGTTTTCCAATTGGTCTTGCGTGCTTCATCTCCCCCGATATGGATATATTTGGCTGGAAACAATTCCACTACCTCATCCAGAATATTCTGCAAAAAGACAAAAACTGAATCATTACCGGCACAAAAAATATCTTCATTTGGCCAATAGCTCCCGGGTCGAACATCCAGGGTCTCGCCCTTGCACGATAATTCGGGGAAGGCGGCAAAGATCTCGGAGGAATGTCCGGGCATTTCAATTTCAGGGATTACTGTGATCTGTCGGGCAGTTGCATAAGCCACGACCTCGCGAACCTCATCCTGTGTGTAAAAACCACCATAGCTACTCTTTTCGCCTGGTTCAATGGGCGACCATTTACGCCAATCCTCATGCTCACGATCCACGCGCCAGGCGCAGATATCAGTAAGTTCCGGATAGCGTTTAATTTCCAACCTCCAACCATTATCATCGGTCAAATGCCAGTGAAACACATTCATTTTATGCAGTGCGATCATGTCGATATACTGCTTTACAAATTCAACGGGGAAAAAATGTCGTGAAACATCGAGATGCATCCCACGCCATCCAAAACGAGGATAATCAACTATATCCATGGCTTGAATCTTTTGGCCTTCCAGTGAGGTCATACCCTGTTCAACCTTTACCGGTAACAGTTGCCGAAGGGTTTGGAGTGCATAGAAAACACCGGGGTCATCTCCTGCAGTGATTTTGATACCTGATCTAGAGACCTTAAACTCGTATCCCTCATCTGGCAATTTTGCTTCAGGATTCAGCAGAATGTCAATATCAGCAGCCCCCTTGTTTCCATCGCTCAAATTTGGAACCAGCGTTTTTAAATAGTCTGTAAAAAAGGATTTGTTGTGAACATCATTCGAGATCCACAGGGTGCTGGCTTTTTTAAAGGTGAATTCACCGTTTTGGACGATGACAGATTGTGGTCTGGGAATAATATTCACATCAATGCTTTCAATTTCTGAGATTCTTGGTGTTGAGCAGGCTGACAAAACCTGCAAAACAACGAGCATTACAATATTTTTTCTGTTCAATAATCTCACGCATGTCCCCTTTTCTTACCATTTCTATGTAATCAACTCACTGATCGTCAACCAGGCGAGCAATTAGAGGCAATGCCTCATCTCCAGCCCTGAATGGCCGTAGTCTGACAGCCAAACCACCGCCAGGAGCAGAACTCTTTGTATTAAGTATTTTAATTTCAATGGACAGCGCTGCTGATGAGGATCATCACATCAATTATTTATAGTTCTACTTTTTCAACCCATCTGGTCAAACCATCTCGATCGCATAGGAGTACCATTCCCGTGCTTGACTTGCCCGTTCCGATATATGCACTCATTTTCCCATATTCATTGGCTGTTCTCAAAAAGCCATTGCCCGAGGCACCAGTCCCCAGGAATACAGTTTCTTTTCCCACTTCGTTGTAGGTTGTCAGCTGTCCCCCCCCTTGAGCACTTGCACCGAGATAGGCCGTGGGTGCTTCTCTTTTATCAAAGGTGCGAATAAAGCCCTCTCCATATCTACCGGTACCCACATGAGCACTGGCCTTTCCATCCTGATTATAGGCCACAAAGCTGCCCTGGCCTTCCCGATTTGAGCCCATTCGAGCCGAGACCCCACCCAATGCATTCTGGATGACAATGCTGCCACCACCAGGACCAGAGCCATTGATCAGGACCAAATTCTCTCCAGCAGGAGATAGTATCCTGAGACCACCACCTTCGCGAATCGTGACTGAGCTTACGCTGATGGCACCCATTTCATCCTCATTCTTTTTTGCAGAAAGGAGAGACATAAATAAGAGTGTGGCCAATACGCCTATCAGCGCGCTTTTTAGATCGTAGCGATTTTTCATCATTTCACCATATTTTTCAATTTATCCCAGATTTTATTGCCCAGCATATCAGATCCTACATCCACTATTTGCTGTACCAATGCCAGGATATTTTCCTCACCTGCCCAATGTCTGGTCACGATACCAGGATCGCAGTTTTTCATGACCGAATTAATGACATAGGCGGCCAGTGCCACATCGTCCAGATAGCCCAAAGGACCCAATAATGCTTCCGGAACCAGGTCTATTGGGGATATGAAATAGGCCAGCGCGCCTGCAATTTTGGCTTTTTCTGAGCTGGGGACTTCCTTGTCCAGGGCTAATTTTGCCAATAGATGGAACAAATCTGGAGCCAGCAGTAGATATTCTGACCACTGACTTTCTTTACCGGTCTTGGTTTGGACCCACTCCCGGATGTCCACTCTCATTTTTTGATAAAAATCCTGATTCATTTATTACCCTCCTGTAGCTGTTCTTTAATTATTTGAGTAAAGTTAATTTTTTTAGCAGTCGATTCTCAGAAGTATTTAGGACCATCAGATACACCCCTGAATTTACTGCGACACCTGCAGTATTGAGACCATTCCAGGTGAGGGTATGATCGCCTCGCGTAAACACATTCTCAGCCAGACTGGATACCAGTCGTCCCCCCAGATCATAAATTTTCAGAGAACCGCTGGTTTCCTGTTCAATGAATACCTCTAGCGTGACCTGACCATTAAAGGGATTTGGATAGGCACTGATTCCAGGCTCGTCAGGCATCACGGTTTCATCGATCCCGACACCCTGAGGATAAGGAGAGCCAGCATTGACCCAGGCTGTATACCATATACTGGCAAGATCTACTACTGCCCTGTTCAGACTCCATATTGTTGTATCTCCCAGATCTTCCCACATCATGGTGAAATAGGTATCATTGTGATTCGGGTCAGCTTGATAGGCTCGGTCGTCTGCGGCCATAATAAGATCCACAATAGGATAAATATCCTGGATGTAATTGAACACTGAATCAATGGGGCTGTCCCAATAAGCAGCGATTGAATCCGGTAGTGTGATCCCATCGAGATGGGGATTGATCATTTGTGTTTCATAACGGGAATGGATACCATAATTATTGGTAAATTGCCCATTATAATTCAATGTAAGATGGAGGGCTTGATGCGAATCTGCAACATAATGCCCCAGTTCAGCTGCTATTTGCCAGACATCATTCCAGTTACCAGATTCCATCGATGTGGTCATATCCGCCAGCCACCATTCAATGACCCAGGGCACCAGACCATTATCCTCCATGATGTTCTCACCATAAAGATCTACCATATCCTGCCATTCATGCGGAAGCGTTCCTGTAAAAAATTCAGGATAATAATCAATATCGATATAGTGATAATTACCGGGGAGGTTATCTGTATCTGGATCTATGGAGTGGTCATATAAATAACCCCGATGGTCCTGGAAAAAAGCCATGGACTCAGGTAGGTGGTCAACGGCGGCATCATTGATAAAGCGGTGAGAACCCCACCCCCAGCGGCCGTACAGGCTTGACAGGCTCAAAAAAACCAGGATCAATGTGAGCAAATATTTTTTCATAAAGTGGTATCCGTTGGTTAGCAGAAATAGGTCACGCACAATATTAGGTCGAAATGGTTAATTACACCATTAAAAGACCAACAATTCAAAGTCTTCAGATGGTTCAAACAGTGTCGAATTATGTCTACAATTTTGTACTTAGTTAGATTTACCTAACATTTACTTGCAATATGTTAGATATATACTACTTTATGTTAGAATTTTCTAACTGGAGGTCTCCATGCCAAAAAGAAACATATATGCAACTCCCATCCTCACAGCAATCGCCCTGAGCTCATTTGCAGGAGGGATTTTATTGTCCCAACCCATGCCGAGCTGGAAAATAATCATGATCGTTCTGCTGGCTTTAGCACTGCTGGTCATTCCTGTCTATCGCAGTATTCGTCAAGCCCGGGACCTGAAAAACAATATCCCCCTGGAAGATGAAATGAGTCACAAACTAAGGATCCATTCAGCGGCATATGCCTTTCGGTACTCATTGATCTCCTGGCTGCTCATCTTCACTTTCAATCACCATTTCCCGGATCCGGAAGCAATGATAGGTGGAGGAATCCTGGCAGCCGTCGCCATCTATGGGTTGGTCTGGCTTCAGTTCAGCCGGAATGGGATCCCGAATGACCAATAGGATAAAAGAACTCAGAGCCAAAGAGGGCTTGACTCAACAACAATTGGCTGACCAGGTCAAGGTTCGCCGTGAGACCATCGTTTTTCTGGAACAGGGCAAATACAACCCCTCCTTAAAATTAGCCCACGATATCGCCCAGGTTTTTGCTCAAAGTATTGAGGATGTGTTCCGTCTCAGCGAGGGTTAAATATTAAGCGATGTTTTAATTGATTTTAGCAGCAAATCCAGTTCATCGGGTGTGTTGTAGGCGTTGTAACTGAGGCGGATGATGGGTTCATGATGCCACTTAGTGATCATGGCTTCGATCCGGTAGGTTTCCCACAAATCTCGCCAGAGTTTCCTTAGATCTGTTTCCGCAGGGAGAAGCACACTGGCGATCTGAGCCAACCAGGAGTGATCACAGATCACCTCACGTCCAAAGGCAGCTGAGAATCGATCCCTGTATTCATGCAGCAGCATTCTGGCCTCTGAATTTCTGGTCGTCCAGTCATGTTTCTCACGAAAATTCAGTGCAGCAGGAATCGATAGAAAAGCAGCCATATCCCGGGTGCCCCACATTTCATGCCGCAAGGAAAAGGAAGGTTTATTGAGCTCTGCCCAACTGATGACCATCGGTTCAAAGGCTTCCCGTTGGCTGGCGTGGACATATAGAAAGGCCGTCCCTTTCGGTGTCAGCAGCCACTTATGACAATTGCTGGTGTAAAAATCGGCATCCAGAGCCTGAAGATCCAGTTCCAACTGACCCACCGCATGGGCACCATCAATGACCGTGAGAATCCCAGCCTGCCGGGCTCTTGCACATATTTCTCCTACTGGCAGCACCAGGGCTGTGGCCGAGGTAATATGGCTCATAAGGATCACTTTGGTCCTCGGTGTAACCTGCGACCAGAAATGTTCAACAAAGTCTGTCCGCGTCGTCACAGGAAGCTCGACCTTGACTTGAACCAGAGTAGCATTGGTCTGCTGGCATTTGCGTGTCCAGGTTTCCAGAATCGTCCCATACTCATGATCCGTGGTGAGCACTTCATCCCCTGCCTGCAACTTTACAGAATTGGCAATGGCATTCAATGCCACCGTCACATTAGGCGTAAAGATCATACCAGACGGGTCAGCATTTACATGCTGTGCCAATTTTAAACGGGCATTTTCAAGGGGTCCGCTGGCTTCCCGATCAAATAGTCCTTGGAGTTGTCGGGTGAAATAATCGATGGGATTGTTTTCCAGAATACGCTGCCAATTCTGGAAATCATCAAAGACTTCCCTGGGGCAGGCTCCAAAAGAACCGTGATTGAGATAATGTATATCCGGGTCTAGCAGAAATTCTGAGCGGAGACTGGCAAGCATGGGACTCCCTTCTTATGGTTGCTTTATGGATGTGGGTACGTAAAACCCACTGAACAGACTCCCTCGAAAGGATGATTCAAAGACTGATGTGGGCGAGCCTCCCAGCTATTTTAGCAGTTGGATATCCAGGATAGTAAAAGTTTTGGTTCCGCCAGGAAGATCCAGGGTCAAGGTATCTCCAACTTTCTTTCCCATAACTTTCTGAGCAAATGGGGATGCTGAGGTCACAATATTTTCATACAGTTCCAGTTCATACTCGGCTGCGCCAGCCATGGAAACTGTCGTTTTATTCTCGCCATCGGTGTAAGTGACCTGGGTTCCAAATGAAACTTGATCCGCATTGACATCGCCGGGCTCCACGACTTCTTCATCGAGATGTTTTTCAAACCGATGACGCTTGTTGTGGAGATGAGCCTGATTGTCTTTGGCAGCGTGGTATTCTGCATTTTCTTTCAAGTCACCAAAATCAGCTGCTCGTTTAATATCCTGAGAGTTCTGGATGATCTCATCATTTATCTCTTTGATTCTTGCAACAATCATATTGTATGTACTTCTATAAATCATTTTTTAAACCTTTTATCTTGTCCCATAAATAAGCAGATGCTAACCATTTCCTATTGCGCTAAACCACATTCGGAATGAGCTTTAATTATAAACTTGAGAGGTGCTCCAGTCCAGTATTTAGGACC
>CAZVSF010000048.1:0-6572 GCA_964630195.1 uncultured Lentisphaeria bacterium | reverse complement strand
CCGTTCAGATCCAGGGCTTGCCAGTCAATCGCATAGTATCCTGGTGTTTGATAAGCAGACAATGGCTGACTCACCAGGCGACCCTTGAGGTCAAACACCTGAATAAGGACATCTGCACTGACGGGCAATGCATATTCGATGGTCGTGCTTGGATTGAACGGATTGGGATAATTCTGCTGAAGGGCAAATTCCTGAGGAACATTCACCGGGTCGAGTTTGACAGGAGAATTTGAGACGTCAACAATGAGGTTAATCTCACCCAAAATTCTATTCTCATGCATCACCTGAACAGCACCCACATGATGGCCTACTCCCATCTCTATGGTGTTGGTTACAATTTCCAGTTCAAAATCTCCATTCCCGGGAACCGGACTGCCAGTATTTGGAAATGAAAGCCAGGGAGTGGGCATGTCCTCTGATGGGAATCCATCAAGACGAATACCACCTGCAAAGACACCATTGTTCTCAAACAATTCTGTGGTATCATCGTGTACCAGAATATTGTCAATAAACATCCCGGTCCCGTTTGCAGCACCATCAGCGGCAAATCCAAAACGGATCACGACCTCCTCTGAGATATAGCCAGAAAGATCGAAGGAGGCTTCAACATACCCGTTATTGTCTCCAGCCCAACCAGGCACCATGCCAAAGTCCCAGTAATCACCCCAGGCGGCTAAAGCGCTACAGGTATATGCAGGGCTGAGAGGTTGAATGACTTCAAAGCTGGCACCACCATCCGTAGAGATCCAGACATTGGCCCCATCCCACCCATCAAAAGGTGGATCGGCACCACCTGGGTCTTCAATATACCAGTCCGCCATAAAGCTCAGTTCAGGATTGCTTGACGCGCTCAGATCGATGATGGGCAGATCAAGAAATTGATAGGTATCATCCGGGTAACCACCCAGATCAGGATCACCACACCACCAGGAATCACCTTCATACGCGTTGTTGGCACTCACATGCCAGAGCAGTGAATTGGGATCGACACTGGTCGCCATGGCATCAATAATGACAGGGGTAGCAGCAGAATTATATATGGTGACATAACTGGTATCTATGTCGCCTAAATTCAATTCCAGATTCAATTGGCTAAGATTTAAGGACGTGGTATTTATGAGCAGGTCAAAATCGAGGGTGTCTCCTGTGATCACTTCAGCCGTCTGGGGTTGAATGGCAAGCCAGAGCCTGGCCACCTGCGTATTTGCATCCTCTGCGATATCAATTGAGAAAGCCCCAACCTCAACATAGTCATCGGGAAAGATGGTGTCCTGGATAGTGGGATTCTGAATCGTGACATGGGGGTCATTGGACCCCAGGGTGAACGTGACGGATGAGTCTCCCACCAGATGGGCATAATTCCTCAATTTAAAAGTAAGCTCAGTGCTTTGTCCAGGCTCCATGGTCCAATCTTCAGAGGCTGGATTGCCGTGTTCCACATCCCACAGTACTAACTCCATCTCATCTGGCAGGGTCACATTATCTTCAGAAAGTGCGCGATAGGCATTAATTCTTCCCAGACCCAACCAATTTTCATAAAAAGGGTTGATGCCATCGATATTGTCGGTGGTTCCCAGGACCTGGGCGATGATCTGATCGTTGTTCCAATCGGGATGATAAGACTTAACCAGCGCAAACATACCAGCCGCCACCGGTCCCGCCATGGATGTACCAGAATAATAATCATAGCCATTCCCATAAGGGACTGTACTTAACAAGCCGGGGTTATGATTTCCACCCGGTGCTGATACATCTACATACCAGCCAAAGCTGGAGTACCAGGCTTTGTTATCAGTTCGACTCACTGAAGCCACACTGATGCAACCTGTATAGCCAGTCGGGTATCTGGGACCAAACCCCCTCATCCCACCACTTCCATCATCCTCGTTGCCGGCAGATGAGACAAATATTGAGCCCACAGCGTTTATATACCGTATGACCTCTTCAGCAGCCTGTGAATAGCCACCTCCACCCCAACTGGCACTGATGATATCAGCACCATTGTCAGCCAGATATATCAGTCCGCTATAACCACGAAAGATATATTGACCGCCATCTTCAGCATAGCTGTGGGCGCTTGGCAATATTTTAACATTCCAACTGATCGAAGCGATACCGATCGAATTATCGGTAACACCAGCGGCCAGTCCGGCACAGTGTGAGCCATGACCACGATTGGGTGGATCCATGGGGTTGTTGTTCTGATGCCCCTGGGGGTCAGCCATAAAATTCCAGCCGATGAGATCATCGATGTATCCATTGTTATCGTCATCAATACCATTCAGGTCACCAGGATCCATGACCCATTCAACGTTAACGCTATCCCAGAGCATGGTCACGCCATCGCCATCGGCATCTTCGCCCAGACGATTATATATATTTGCTGCCAGATCTGGATGCTTCCAATCCACTCCCGTGTCACAAATACCCACGATGATCTCTTGCGTGCCATCTTCTCCTTTATGAATGTCCCAGGCCTCTTCCGCCTGTATCTGAGGGAGGTGGTACATGATATCGGCATAGAATTCATCATTGGGGGTTGCCGTGGGATAGAGCGCTGGCACCCGCTCAGCATACTCAACATTCGGGTCCTGGCTAAAAACGGTCACCATGCCCCTGGCACTTGCATTGGCTGGCAGTTCCAGGGTGAAAATGCGGGTCAAATCCGGAAGATTCTTGAGCTCAGGATGTGGCAGGGGATTGAAACTTCGGGTTACCCGTTGAATCCCGTATGCTTTGATCTTGCTATCCAGCGACGGCACATTGAATGAGGATATTTCGTGTTCATCAGTGTCAATATGTACATTGGGGTTTACTTTTACCCAGATGACCCCTTCCACCCAAAGCGGTCTCCCGGATTCATCCAATTCCATTTTTTTGGGTCCAACAGTGGCTCCCACAAGCCATTGGACAGACAGCAAGAGGGTCAAACAGGCGATAATTGATCTTCTGATGATATATGACAAAATATTTTTCCTTATTCAATGATTTGGACCAAGCGTGAATATTGAAGGTGTCATCGCTAGAGTCAATATTCGTTTTGACACAATAGCTTAACGACGGGAGGTGGAAACGCAGTGAGCTAAATCGCTTGAGGGGTAAAAAGTTCTCTGATCAGAAAACGATTTCAGGTTGAAGTTGATCGGCATATTTCTCAACCATTTGAGAATATCCTGGAAGTGAACGCAGCTCATCATACTCTGGCTCAAGCATGAGCAGAGCCACACAAAACTCACCGGGCTCAGCCAGGGTTTCATCTATGAGTTCAAGCGCTTTTTCATATTCACCCATCATGATAAACAGACTGGCCATTTCATCTCTAATGAGATTTCCTGTCACTGCATCAGACATCACGGCTTTGAATGAGTTCAATGTTTTGATTGATCTCCGAGCCCCATCCATATCCCCTATTCCAGCCTGAGAAACTGCCAGAGTAAGAAAATTACCCCAGTAATCTGGATCTTTCGCTATGGCTGCCTGGTCTTTGGGGAGCGAGGGATACCCTCAGGAGTAAATTGAAAGGTCCAGGCCAGCACTCCTGCAACAGGGAATCCCACCAGGAGAAGAGCAAAGACAATTTTTTCAATTATTTCTGGGAAACCCAGCATGGGGACAATAATGTCCGTGGCTTCCAGAAAGGCGAAACCGACTCCCAAATAGACCGTGAGTGCCCGGAAGACGCGACGATTTCGCATTTGCTGTATGATTCCGCCCAGACCGTTTTTGTCCTCGCTCATGCCTTCCCCGTCAGGTTACTTATTTGAATGGATCAAAATGCTTTCAGGACGCATAAAATGCAACTTCTATTTTAGGATATAAATTGTCATCTTTAAACGGTTTAGGGAGCTTCCATGGTGAACTTTTAGCAGGTATTCTGACACATCAGAATCGCAGGGAAAGACAGCTGAGCCCACCGTCCAATTTTCTGAATTCTGAGACATCGATCTTCTGGACAGCATATCCTGCGTTTTTTATCATATCGGTCGACTTCGGATAACCCGCCGGGACCAGAACCGTGTCATTCACCCAGATGCAGTTGGCGGCATAGCTTTCTGAGTTTGGAATGGGCAAAATGTTGAATGTCTGAAAATCGGGATGGGTCAGAAACTCCCCACAGGCCAGGAGATTATTGTGCTCCAGATAAGCCACACCTGTTTTTAAATGCAAAACGTCCCTCAATTCAATGACAGAGCCAGAGAGACCATGTTTATCAAGATGTGCCAAAAGTTGATCAGCTCCGGATCGGTTTGTTCTTGCAGATAAACCGATATAGAAATGAGAGCCCACCATCATGACATCCCCTGCTTCAAGGGTTCCTGGCGATTTAATTGTCTCAATATTCTCGAAGTGGTTTTGTAGAACCGTACGTATATCCTGGATCTCACCCCTTCGAGATGGAGCACCGGGACGCGTAACAATGGCACATTTTGGAGTGAGCAAGGCGACATCTTCCATAAAGGTTGAATCAGGATACTCAGGCAGTGCTTCCAAACACGTCACTCCCAGATCGCAGGATTCCAGTGCTTTGATGTAGGTGGCGTGTTGGTGGAGAGCCATGTCGAAATCGACCGGTCCCAGAGTGGCTGTGCTGAGCCCATTGATCAAACTGGGTGCAGGAGTTCGAACGATTGCCTTGCTAAATTTCATGATGCCTCGTGGTTGTTATAAGGCGGAAAATTACACCACTGCCCATTTAAAGCAACATGCATCTCAATAGATGCAAGCTGTTGAGCTTATATCAAATTCAGCAAAATAACCTGAGCTAAAAGAATGAATCCCACTTGCTTATGATAAGCCTGTGGGATTCTGTTTGCTTTGTTCGAGCGTTGGTGATGAACAAATATTTACTAATTGAGATATAGCTTACCTGTATTGAGTGCTTGACTTACAGCTGTCAAGAATTGAGGCAGATCAAATGGTTTTTCAAAAGTGTATTTGACGCCCAAGGCAGAGACAAACTTCAGATAATCTGGATGCGCAGCAGTCATGGCAATAATTTCGGGAGGTCGCTCATTTTGCAATAACTCGGAACAGATCTCAAATCCTTCCTTTCTGGGCATGATCATGTCTGTAATGACCAGGTCATGATGGGCAGTATTGTAAAGATCCATCCCTTCAATTCCATCAGAGGCCAGATCCACATGGTATCCTTCAAGCTGGAGCATGGTTACCATGAACTCACCCATTGATTGCTCATCTTCAATTACCAATATATTTGACATAAACTCCCTGTCTTTCATCTCCCATGGTACCTATTGGTACAAATCCGGAGGTTTTGTTTTCCCCCAATTCAAGAATCTTGCTCGAACTATATAATTCAAAGATTGAGCCAAATCACATAACTAGACTTATCATGTTGTTATTTATATAGTTATTATAATGGGGATAAAAACGTTAGAAGCAGCTGTTGTCAGTAAATATTTACAAAATTATTAACTGTGTAGCATTTTTAAAACAGTTCGACCCTCAATTTTCCAGAGACATTGTCGAAAAGGTTCAAACAATCACTGGCTCTGATCAATCCGTTTTTCCAGATCACTGGTCTCCAAGAAATTCTGAAAGAAGGGGTTGATCACTCCACTATGTTCCAAGCCTGTGAAAATCGAAATGACCTTCGCCTGCCTGAGATCTTCAAGGGATACGGAATCACTATCCAGTCGATAATTGGCGACCCCCCAATCATTTAGATCCTCAACCAGATCCATGCTATTCCACCGGGTCCCGCCATCTGGTGTGCAAATATTGATCAACCGGCCATCATATTTCTGTAGCCAGTGTGTGTAATTTTCAACTTGCCCATAAAGGGCATCAAAGAGATAGACCTCTTTGATATTTTCGCTGAGACCGCCCCTGTTCAGGATGTATGCTATGACGCGATAAGCGCCACTATGTCCGGATAGGACAATGTTTCCAGGGACAGTCGTATCGATCTTCTTCTCTTCTTTCAGGAAAGCCAGGACTTCGCTGACCAGAGCCTTGAAAACACCGGCTTCCTCTAATTTGCCCCCGAATGAATCAGAGGCATCTTTGGGACCTTCCGGAAAAATGAAGATGGCATTGACCCTGCTTTGGGAATATTGCTCGAGTAGCTCAAACTTTTCCAGGGATTTTTGGATATTATTCCCCCACCCATGAAAATAGAAGACCAGGTCAACTGTTTTACCCGGATTAAAATTGTCAGGGATAAAAATTGCCACTGAAGAATCTTTGTAATGCTCTTCAAAACTAAATTTAGTATCGTTATAGGTGTGCCCGGCAAATCTATCAGGGTGAGGGAAGGGACTATTTGAGCTGCTCAAAATCGTCAACTCCCCTCCTGCAAGATGTGTCCATTCTGCAGATTTACACATGGCCAAACTTGTGATCATGATTACCAGGAGTACTGAAGCAATTTTTTTCATAGGCGGTCCCTCTATAGCGGAAAGATTTTTGACCTCATCAAGTTAAAACAAATTGATCCTGGTAACAAAAGAAGGAGGCTGTCTCATAACCTGAGAGGGCTGCTTATATTTTAGCCACAGATAGACACAGATTTTCACAGATTTGTGTAAAATCCATTCTCAAGACTTATT
>CAZVSF010000047.1:7047-17262 GCA_964630195.1 uncultured Lentisphaeria bacterium | reverse complement strand
CAGGGGAATCCAGAATCCATACTTTGACACAAGAATGATGATCGCTGTAATGGCACCAGGTCCGGCAATCAGCGGCGTTGCCATGGGAATCACAATATCCTTCGAATAATCCTTGTCATCGCTTAAGGTGATATCAAGAACGTACAATAACCCCAGTAAGAGGAGAATGAGACCTCCACCAACCTGAAAGGAGAACATCGAGATACCAAAAAACTTCAAGATTCCCTCACCCACAAAAACAAAAGTGGTCAACAAAATAAAGGATACCCGAGTTGCTCGATGGGCACTTCGTTTGGATCGTTCCTCAGTGTAATCTTTGGTCAAAGTCATGAAAACAGGTAAGCCCCCAAAAGGATCCATGATGACCAGCAGCGTTACAAAAGCATACATGAACGCATCAAGATCAAAGGTCATTTGCTTTCCCCCCAGGCGGCTTTGATGGCATCGATGGCCAATTTGATCATTAGCGTGGGAACGCCGGATTGCATATATGCATCACCCAATCGATGCAGTAGCACAAAGCTTAATTGTGAGTTGGCTACCTTCTTGTCCAGATGGGTTGCCTGTTCGATCGTGTCGGAATTGAGCGTCGTTAGATCAAGTTTCAGCGGAATTTTCAGTAACAGCGAGGAGAGTTTTTCCCACTCTTCCTTTGAAAGATCACCGACTTGATTTGAAAGCCAACCCGCGCCATACATGCCAAGAATAACAGCTTCTCCGTGTCTCACAACCCCATATCCCAAAGTTGACTCAATGGCATGCCCCAGGGTGTGACCAAAATTTAGAATACGTCTCAGATCAGCTTCTTTTTCATCAGCCTCAACAACCTCGGCCTTCAACTCGCAACTTTGGGCAATTGCTTTAATTAGAAGTGGACTGGATTCGGCACCAAGGCATTCGTCCATATTTTCCACCAGAAGATCAAGATAGCTGGTATCACGAATCACACCCATTTTGATCATTTCTGCATATCCGGATATGCGGTCCCGCCTATCCAGGCTTCCAATGGTGCCAACATCCATTACCACCAGGTCTGGCTGATAAAAACTACCGATCAAATTTTTTCCACTGGTATGATTGACACCTGTCTTTCCCCCCACAGCTGCATCCACCATGGACAGAAGTGTAGTGGGCATATGGACAAGCTTGACTCCCCGATAGAGGACGCTGGCAACAAAGCCGCCCAGGTCTGTTATCACACCTCCACCCAGCGTAAGAAGGGTTCCGGAGCGTTCCATACCCTGGGCGATCAAGGCGGAAATAACCTGTTCCGCTGAAGCCAGGGTTTTGAATTCCTCTCCTTCCGGGATCAGGATGGTCCGGGTCATAAAACCTGCATCGCTAAGCGCCTCCCGAACTCTTTGGCCATAAAGCTCATTCACTCTCGAATTTGTTATTATTCCAATGGGGCTGGCAGCATCAATACTGGAGAATAATTGTGCCAGTTGTGGTATCATATTCTGGCCGATATGTATATCGTATGTGCCAATTTGGTGATTGATCTTTATGCGCATGTTCTCAGGCATCATACTGCTCCATCTGCTCAAGAATTTCTGCGGCAATGATGTCAGGGGCCTGTGTTCCGCTAAGGATATGAATACTGGCTGCCTGGGCATAGGCTGCCTGGCGATCATTCAAAATGTCCCTCAGCTTTTGAATGGTATCCCTGCATTCGTTGAGAAGCGGCCGCTCATCCGAATGCTCTAATCTGGACGCTGCCTCTTCGGGGGAGACATCCAGCCACACGGTCAGCTGCTCTTTCAGGAATTCAACGTTTTCCGGTCTGGTTACGATGCCCCCTCCACAGGGTATGACGGTCCTGTACTTCTCCGCTGTTTCCATCAGCACTTGAGCTTCATAGTCGCGAAATCCACCTTCGCCCTCTTCTTCAAAAATTGTGGGAATATTACTTCCTGCAAAGCTTTCTATCTCATGATCAATATCAATTAGTTGCCATTTGAGAGCCTCAGCGAGAATTTTGCCAATCGTGCTTTTACCGGCACCCATTAAACCGATGAGGTATACTTTCCCAATGTCTCGGGTTGTTGTCATTCCGTGGCGCCTGTCGCTGCCATGTGAGCTTTCACCTGGTCCAGTGAATCGCCACCAGATTTTTCAAGAATTGCGTCTGCCAAAACCAGCGCCATCATGGATTCACCGATCACGGAGGCTGCTGGCACAGCGCAGGCATCCGTTCTTTCCTTGTGAGCAATACCCGGTTCCCGGGTTTTGATATCAACGGATCGTAAAGGTCTGGCAAGTGTCGGGATCGGTTTCATGGTAACCTGAACCTGAATGAGCTCACCATTAGACATGCCGCCCTCGATACCCCCAGCATGGTTTGTTGCGCGATGTATCCTGCCATCTTCTTTGATAATTTCATCATGTGATTGAGAACCAGAAGCCGCTGCAACATCAAGTCCGTCACCGATACTTACAGATTTCATGGCATTAATTGACATCATTGCCATCGCCAGACGGGCATCTAATTTGCGATCGTAATGGGCATAAGAACCCAGACCTGGGGGAAGACCTGAAGCGATCACTTCAAAAACGCCACCAATAGAATCGCCCTCTTTACGGGTAACATCAATGTGCCTGATCATTGCCTCAGAAGCGTCTGCATCCAGACACCTCACTGCTGAGGCATCGGCCAGATCGTTCATGTCCTTATTCAATTGACTCCGATGAATAGAAACTTTGACAGGTCCGATCTGGATAACATGGCTAAATATCTCAATACCCAACTCTTTTAAAAAGGATCGACATATTGCCCCGAGAGCCACCCGCATGGCAGTTTCCCGAGCTGAAGAGCGTTCCAATACATTGCGAATGTCTGTAAAACCAAATTTTTGAACGCCTGCCAGGTCAGCATGCCCGGGCCTTGGCAAGGTCACTTCAGGAACCGGATTGTCAGGTGCCTCATGGGCCATTTTGTCCTGCTTCCAATTATCCCAGTCGCGATTCTGAATCCAGAGCGCAATGGGTGATCCCAGCGTATATCCGTGACGCAGACCGCTTAATATTTCCGCATGGTCTTTCTCGATGGTCATGCGACCCCCACGACCATGCCCCATTTGTCTACGGGCTAAATCCAGGGCGATAAATTTTTCTGATAGAGGGACTCCAGCCGGAAATCCTTCTAGAATACCCGATAGACCCTTTCCATGGGATTCACCCGCAGTTAAAAATTTAAGGTGTTGCAGCATATTTTATTCCAATTCCATTAATTGGCAGTCCTGAAAATTATCTGAACGTCAATCCCGGTTCGCCCATTGCCTGAGAGTTCTGAGATTGTTTCGTCCCTGCAGTCCTCGCAATAACGCGTCTGAATTGCCAGAGGCACTACCTTTTACTCCCTATTCAAACTTCCGTTTGAATCCGGTAATTTTGTTGTGCACCGCCTCCCGCATCTCATTCATCTTGATCCGGCTCCAATCCTGGGGGCCAAACCAGACATCAACAGACGCCATCGCTTGATACAGGTACATATCCAGACCAGAGACCGTTTGACAATCTGAAAAAATAGCTTCTGATAGTAGTCTTGTATTCAAGGGGTTGAAAATGGTGTCAACAACCACATCGATAGATTCCAGCAGATCACCATCCAGGGGGCTTGCATTTTGTTTGGGTTTCATACCGATGGGTGTACAATTCACCAGACAATAGGCACTTTCAATGGGCTCAACAGCACTCTCATCCCAGGCACAACCGACCAATTTCATGCCTTCTGCAGATTCGGTCATATCCTTGATCAGCGTCTTTGCTCTCGAGGGATCTCTGGCAATAATAGTGGTTTTACCAACACCAATCCTGGCCAGCCCAAAAGTGATGGCACGTGCGGCACCGCCACTCCCCAGAACGACTACTTTTTTCCCAGCCAGATCAACATTTGCTGCCTCAAGAGATTTTACAAAGCCATACCAGTCAGTATTGTAGCCGGTAAGTTTGCCATCTTGCCGGCGGATACAATTCACAGCACCAATGGGCGCCGTACGATCATTGACTGCATCGAGGAAAGGAATAATTTCTGATTTGTGGGGAATGGTCACATTGAAGCCATCTAGTTTTTTGGCTGAAGGCAGATTTATCCAGCGTTCCAGATCACCCCTGGCTACCTTGATCTTCTTATATTCAGCCTCCAAACCGAGTTGCTCATAGATCCAGCCATGCATGAAATCGCTAACACTTTGCCTGAGGGGATCACCAATTACTGCTAATTTCACATTTTCTCCTGATTTGAGTCCTCAATAAATTATTCTATTAATCCCCGGAGCTCATCAAAAAAACCGGGGTATGAAATGTCTACACAAGCTGGATTATCCAGAGCTGCTGGTAATTTGCTGATCAACCCTGCGACACCCAATGTCATTGCTATCCGATGATCATCATAAGTCTTAACCGCACCACCTTTGAGCGGTGTGGGTCCTTCTACATGAAAGCCATCCGGACGTTCAAATATTTTTGCACCCCAGGCACTGAGATTGGTCACGATTGCTGCGATTCGATCAGACTCCTTGACCCGCAATTCCTCCGCTCCAACGACCACAGTTTCCCCCTCAGCCTGTGTAGCCAATAAAGCGATCAGAGGCAACTCATCAATTAGATTTGCTATCTGTTCTGGATGGATCTGAATACCCTTAAGCCGAGAGGCACGAATGCGTAGATCAGCAACTGCTTCGCCATGATGCTTTACTTTATTCGCAGTTGTGACTTTTCCACCCATTTCCTTCACAGCTGAAAGAAATGCGGTGCGGGTGGGGTTGATCCCTACACCTCTCAAAATCAGATCCGAACCTGGCACCAGTAATCCAGCAGCTATAAAGAAGGCAGCCGCTGAGAAATCACCTGGAACGACAAAATCTATGGCAGAGAGAGGTTTCGTTAATGTCTGAACAGTCACATCGTGACCTTTGACCTTGATACGAGCTCCCATGGCTTTGAGCATTTGCTCGGTGTGATCGCGGCTAAAGGCAGGTGATTTGACTGTGGTTTGGCCTTTGGCATGGAGACCAGCCAGAAGGATTGCCGATTTTACCTGGGCACTGGCATAGGGGAGTCGATAATCCAGGGCCCAGAGATCCCGACCGCTGAGCATCAGGGGCAGATATTTTCCCTCTTGAGCTGAAATATTGGCTCCCATTTGCTGGAGCGGGCGAAAGACTCTGTCCATGGGGCGTTTGCTCAGTGATTGATCTCCGATGAATTGCACATGAATAGGGTGGGCTGCCAGGAGCCCCATCATTAGCCGAGAGGTCGTGCCCGAGTTTCCACAATCAAGCGGAAGCTCAGGTTGCTTAAAGGGTCTTAATCCTCCGCCCTGAATATGCACCACACTGTTTCTCTCCTCAATCTGAAGACCACAGTTGACAAGTGCCTTTTTTGTTGTGCTTACATCGGCTCCAGGATTGATATTTTCAAGACGGCTAAGCCCATCACTCAATGCAGCGAACATGAGGGCTCGATGGCTAATTGATTTGTCACCAGGTAGTCTAATTTCTCCTCGTAAAGCCATGGATGACTCCTTCTTCGAATCAGACCAGTCTTTTCCCAACCGCTTCAGCAACCAATCTTATACGGTCGACAAGGTCTTTGAAATCCTCAGGTACCAATTGCTGGGGACCATCGCTGAGTGCTACTTCTGGATTGGGATGGACCTCAACCATGACACCCTGTGCCCCAGCAGCTATACCAGCCAGAGAGAGCGGTAAAACCTTCGATCGCTTTCCAGCTGCATGGCTGGGATCAACAACTACAGGAAGGTGCGTCAGCCTCTGAAAGGCCGGGATGGCACTGACATCCAAAGTATTTCTGGTGTGATCCACATAGGTCCTGATACCTCGTTCACAAAGAACTACTTTTTCATTCCCCTCATTTAGAATGTATTCTGCAGCCAGGATGGTCTCCTTCACAGTTGCCGACATACCGCGCTTTAAAAATATGGGCATTCCCGTGCGGGCCACTTCCTTGATCAGAGTAAAATTTTGCATATTTCGGGTGCCGATCTGGAGCATATCCGTATGTTGGGCTGTGATATCCAGAACATCAGTGTCTGTAACTTCAGTTACGGTGGGTAGACCGACCTCTTCCCCAACCTTTTTGAGTATTTTAAGTCCCTCAACACCCATTCCCTGAAAAGAGTAAGGTGAGGTTCTTGGTTTGAAAGCGCCTCCTCTCAGAAAATGACCGCCTGCTGCTTTAACGGCATCACCCACTGTTTTGGTCTGCTCATATGATTCGATTGAACAAGGACCAGCGATAATGGATACGGTATCCCCTCCGATACGCGTTCCGGCTACTTCAACGATCGTGTCCTCCTGCTTCCATTCTCGAGATGCCAGTTTGTATGGCGTACTGATTTCTAAAACATCCGAAACATCAGGCAATGATTGAAGATGTTGTTTTCCTCGCAGGGGTTTTGGACCTAGAACACCCACCACCGTTCTGGTGCTTCCAAATATAGGATGAGGGGTGTATCCCAGCTTGCCGATCTCTGCTTGCACTCTATCAATAGAGACCTGGGTAGCATTTACTTTCATTATAACAATCATCTAGGTGACATCCTTTTTTACTGGGCTTATAAGTTTCATAATAATTAATTGTTTGCAACTCAAATCGGGGTCGCAGTTCGCTCTACAACAAGAAACAGAGTCTTGTTATCCTTCAGATCCTGTATGCTGTGCTTGAGAACTTCCAGATCATATATTTCAGCCGCTCTGGCTGGTGCAATGACCGCAGTTGTGTCTGAATATTGGTTTTCATAAAGTTTTCTGGCTGATTCGGCAGTATCCTTTGATTCGATATGCGCTATGTGAGATAGTTTTTCACTCAAATATTTTGAACATTGTTTTAAAGCCTGTGGATGCGACCGAACTTCGGTGATCTGATCATGCGTAATACCATGTTTAACGATCAGACATTGATTGACCTGAATATGGAACATGGACCCAACCTTACATCTCGCTCCAGCCAACGAGTGAATACTCTCATGAACCACTCCACCACGGGCATTTTCCATGGCAATAATACCACGATCGATCTCATAGTGGGCCAGGCTTTCCATGACGCCCTGGCTGGTCAGGCATGGTTTTGTTTCAATCTGACCGAGCTGCTCATTTTCAATATACTTCAAGGTCGCTTCCTCAGAGAAGCTCCCCGGTATACCTTGATAACCAATGGTTTCAACAGGTGCATCAGGTCGGTAGACCTGGGCTTTGACCTTATGGACCGATTTTGAGAAATCAGTGAGCATTTCGGCAGTATAAGGATTGTAGTACTGCAGGTCGTGAAACAATTCTTCCGTGTCCTGACAGGTTTGTTCAACCACATGTCTGACCTGACGGAAACCCTGAGTATCCACTGCTGTAGGTTGAATATCCATCCCCTTCATCACACGGCCCATAAAATGCGTAATCCCCTGGGAGCGAGCCGCCAACCTGTCATGCTCTTCGACTCTGATCTCGATAAGTCTACAACCCCAGGATTCAAATTCCTGGCGCCAGATCGAATCAGTTTTTGCAGATATCCGCGTCGGGCAGTAAACCAGACGAAGATCACCATCCCGTCTGTAAGAATCTGGTCCAAACATGGGATGTGTATTAAGAATTTGTGTGGTCTCTGGGAGCGCGTCCACCATCCAATCACGAATCTTAGATTTTACCGACGCGACATCGATGATCACTTGCCCCTCTATTGCCAATGGGGCTATTTGTTTTAACAGATCCTGCACGCTACTGATGGGTACTGCAATAATGACCACATTCTGCTGCATGATCTCGGAGATCCCAGCCCAGCGATAGCCAGCTTTTTCCACCGCTCTAGAAAGATCGATCGTATCCCAAACCATGACGTCGTATGATTTGCTTAACAGGTCAGCCATCAATGAGCCAAAACGACCAAAACCGATCAATCCTACCGTTTGTCTGTTCATAATTGCTTAGCACCCCCGTTATCGTAAACTTGACTCATTCATTTCTCTGTGTTTCTCCGCAAACTGCAACCAAAAAAAAACCCCCGTCATTGGACGAGGGTGAAATTGTTCAAATATATAGATTTAAACCATCACCCTGATCGCTTAAAAAAATAATATGATGTTTGCCACTTCATTTCGTCCTGAATATAGACCTGAGTCCTACGCATGCAAAGATTTTGAACCATTTATTTCATTCCCTTAAACCTTACAATATGTGCTGATTTTGATCGTCATAAAAAACCTGCTATTTACTTCAATACTGAACGTGGTAAAAGGGATTGAGATGCGGGGGGAGCCGCTTATATTTGCACAATTGTAGCAGGATAAAAATATCTCGATGTTCATAATGTTAATGGGGAAAACATGTATCACTTTCGATCGAACCTGGCACTATTCCTTCTCTTGATCAGCGTGCTTTGTGGACAGGTACCTACCCCCTTTCATCGCGGGGTTAATCTCACCAACTGGTTTCAGCAAAACGCTGCTCAAAGCGTACAATTATCACAATATACCTATGATGATCTCGTAGATATAAAAAGTCTCGGTGTTGATGTGATTCGGCTTCCCATCAATTTGCATGCAATGACCAGCGGAGAGCCTGATTATATCGTCGATCCCCTATTGTTCTACTTCCTGGATCAGGTTGTCGACTGGACGGCTGCACTGGATCTGCACTTGATCCTCGATAATCATTCATTCGATCCAGATATTAATACGGATGTCGGAATCTATAACATCCTCTTGGCGGTGTGGCCACAATTGGCCGAGCACTTCAAAGAGCGTGGTCCAAACCTTTATTATGAGATCCTCAACGAACCCCATGGAATTTCTGATATAGCCTGGAATACCATCCAGCTCAATATTGTCAATGCTATTCGGACTGTAGACAGTACCCATACCATTGTGGTGGGACCTGCAAGTTGGAACAGTTACAACAATCTGGACGAAATGCCCATATACCCCGATGATAATCTTATTTATACTTTTCATTTTTATGACCCCTTCCTGTTCACCCATCAAGGTGCCAGTTGGACGGATCCCTCAATGGTTCCTCTGGCAGGCGTTCCCTTCCCCTATGGCGCAGGAGCAATGCCTGCATGTCCGCCGGAACTCATCGGGACTTATATCCAAACCGAACTCAACAATTATTCCAACATTGGAACGGTGTCTGCCATCCAGAATACGCTTGATATCGCTGTAGAATTTGGTGTCTCACGGGGAGTGCCCATCTACTGTGGAGAATTTGGTGTCCTCATGGACAATGCTGACAATGATCATCGTGTTGCCTGGTATGATGTGGTCGCCAGTTATCTCGATTCAATGGATATCGGATGGACGATCTGGGACTATCATGGTGGGTTTGGAGTCTTCGAGCAGGGCAGCAGCGGTCTTTTTGACCACGATCTAAATATTCCGCTGATCGAAGCGCTTGGTTTCAATACACCTCCTCAAACTGAATTTACGCTTGAAGCGGACACTACGGGTTTCTATCTCTATGAGGATTATGTCTCAGAGCATATACTCTCTGATCACAACATCCATGGCATCTTAAATATGTATGATACCAACGATCCCCAATCAGGAGATTATTGCATCTATTGGAGCCAGGCTCAACAATATGACATTATCGGTTTCAGGTTTTCTCCCTATAAGGATCTCTCTGAGCTTGTAGATGAAAACTATGTGTTGACCTTGTGGCTCAAGAGCAGTGGCACACCAACCAGTTTCGATCTTCGATTTCTGGATACCAAAACTGCCGAGCCAGACGATCATCCCTGGCGTATGGGCATCACCCTGGGACCATCCGATCTGCAGTGGAGCGGCACCTGGCAATATCTACAATTGCCCCTGAATGACCTCATGGAGAAGGGTTCCTGGGACAATGCCTGGTTTGAGCCTGCGGGACTTTTTGATTGGACCGCTGTAGATAGGTTTGAGCTGGTTGCTGAACATAGTAGCTGGGCGGATACTGAACTGTGGTTTGATGATATCAGGGTCGTGGATCCAGTTGCCGCTATTGTTAAAAATCCAGAAGAAGGTCCTCCATCATTTTCTCTGATCAAAAATTACCCCAATCCCTTCAATGCTCAAACAACCATCAGGTATTCACTTGCTGAGAGGGCCTTTACAGAGCTGACGATATATGACATTCAAGGGAGGCTTGTGGCCACACCTCTGGCGGCCTATGAAAATGCCGGGCTGCATGAGTTGAGCTGGAATACCTCAGGCAGTAATGCAGAATC
>CAZVSF010000047.1:5677-6947 GCA_964630195.1 uncultured Lentisphaeria bacterium | reverse complement strand
GTCCAAAAAGAACGATCTGATGTATCGGTCTCCGGTGACCTGATCTAAACCTATGAGGATTGAGAATAAGTCCTGGGATGGATTTTACACTAATCCGTGAAAATCTGTGTGTATCTGTGTGTATCTGTGGCTAAAAAAAAGGCCATCTCAGGTAGCGAGACAGCCTCTTTTTTTATTTATGTAAATCTGCGCTAATTGATCGCAGAAAAGGGACCGCTCTCTTCTTCTACCAGAGTGGCATATTCGACATCGTCACCCTGATGATAGAGGATACCTGACTTCCGTCCAAATTGAACTGCCTTTTTATAATCCATCATGAAAACATCGCCACGACCTCTCCAGCGCTTGTTCATAGTATCTTCAACTTGCATGGGCATAACCACCCAGACTTTGTCGCCATAATCAATTTCGCCACCATGACCGTACCGTGTGATCAACTCACGACTCAAGGCCAAAACACCTGGGAAGATTTCCTTATTGCTGGCGGTAATGTTCGGTGTGTCATCGGTTTGCCCTACCAGTGCATTATAGGCTGTAAAAACCAGAGGATGCCCTTCTGTAAAGAGATCCAGAGCTGCTGCCATTTCAACCATATAAGTATTTAATGAGTCCTTGATCATCGATTCATGGGCCAGAATATTTTTGATCTCTGCCTCATGCCTGGCCTCACGATTGATGTGAAAAGCCCAGAATCCGAGCAGGATCAGTGAGTAGGTTATAATTTGTCGATATTTCATATGTCCTCTATCGTGTCTATCTTTTTGAATATTTTTATGTAAGTTGGATTTTTTCATGGGGTTATTGTCTTTCGGCAGGCATTATAGACGGCGCGATTTGGGTCAACAAGACCTAAATAGTATTCTTTTTTACTAGCATTTTTTGAATTGATAAATGTCACAGCGACCATAAATCTAGTACATGATTGTGCATTATATTATTTATTATCAATCACTTACAGATGTGCTCAATAATCAGTAACTACTCTCATAGTGACTATTTATCGCTGCGTCAGAGAAAAAAGCTTACCGGGAGGTCACCAAAAATAGGTTTTTCATGAGCATTAAGAGAGGAGGCGAAAACAATCCACCATACCCACGCAAGACATATGATTCACATGAGCGCTATCTGTTGGGGAAAGTTTTTGTTTGGATGATATCCTCAGCTAATATGATTGTGATAAATTTTTTAATAAGGCAGAGAAGGCAACCCGATGAAGGCTTATGTTCTCAAAAAAGTTGGTAGCTCAGATGTATTAAAAATATCTGAAGTG
>CAZVSF010000047.1:0-5577 GCA_964630195.1 uncultured Lentisphaeria bacterium | reverse complement strand
CCTGCTGAAAATGCAGCTTTCGCTGTTCAGTTTATGACCGCCTGGGTGGCTTTATTTGAGATCTGCAGAATAAGAAAAAGCGATCGTGTCCTCATCCAGGCTGCGGCGGGAGGCGTGGGAACGGCTGCAGTACAATTGGCCAAAGCACTCGGTTGTGAAGTCTTTGGAACAGCGAGTAGGGATGAGAAACTGGATCTCTTAAGCAAACTCGGTGTGGATCATCCCATTAACTATCGTAGGGATGATTTTGTTGAGATCATTCGCAATGCCACTGGCGGTGAAGGCGTAGATGTTGTTCTTGAAGTCGTGGGTGGTGAGGTGTTTCGAAAAAGCTTGAACCTTCTAAATCCCTTTGGGCGTATGGCGGTCATTGGATTTGCCAGTCTGAATCTAAACAAATTCAACCCGCTCTCCTGGTGGAAAACCTGGCAGGACATTCCCCGTGTGAAAATTGATAAAATGGCCCAGGCTTCTCAGGTGGTGGGAGCCAGTCATCTTGGCTATCTACTGCAGGACACAGTTAGAATGATGAGAATTTGGCAGGAGTTGAGCAGCTTTACCCTGGCGAACAAGATCAAGCCTGTCGTGGGACACGAATTTGATTTTGACCAGATGGCAGAGGCACACCAGCTCATGGAATCCCGTCAAAGTATGGGCAAAATTCTAGTCCATATTTAAACCAAAGCACCCCAGGCATATTTCTGGTTATATTCGATCATGACCTTTTCTCAAATTCTATTTCAAAATATTTCTGACGCCGACGGGAGTTGTATTGGTATTCTGGGTGGGGGCGGTAAAACAGCACTCCTCCATGCATTGGGGGAAGAATTCTCAAAACACTATCCACATACCACCCTCACCTCGCTCACCAAAGCCGGAATCTCTGATCAACATGTCGTCCACTTTTTTGCTGAATTCCTGGCGGAAGAAACGCGTGAGTCTCTCAAGACCATCAATCCCCTCTATATCATGGATAGTCAGGAAAGCGAGTACAAACTTATCGGTTTAACATCGGATCAGCTTCAGCAACTACATGAAGCCTCTGACCTGGTCATTTTTGAATGTGATGGCGCACGTAAAAAACCCATCAAGGCACATCAACCTTATGATCCTGTCATTCCTCATTTCGCCACACACGTGATCATTGTTATTGGTGCGGATGCCGTCGGAGCCAGGGTAGACGGAAAAATGGTTCATCGCCCTGAGCTTTTCAGGGAACTCTGGGATGTCAATGCCAACCAAATACTGGATCCTGTATTTATTGCCCGGGTCGTGACCAGTGAATATGGTTATCTGCAGAAAGTCCCCCGTGATATCGGTGTCACCTATTTTATTAATAAGGCTGATGCATACCCAGATGAAGCCCTTGCCTTAGCCAGAGCGCTTTCCAGACTTAGCCATAACCCTGTCTATTATGGAAGCGTCGAACAGGGAAAGATCCATCGGGTCACCTAATGCTAAACCTGGCACTTATCATAACTGCAGCTGGTCGCTCTACTCGATTCCCACCCAATAAACTTCTTGAAATTCTTGAAGACCGTACGGCAATTGAACATACGGTTGGAACTTTTGTTAATTTCGACATGGATATATACACAATACTGGGGTACCAGAACGAGCAAGTGCAGGATGTATTGCTCAATCGCTTTGATGATCAGGTCATTTTTGAATTTAATACAGATTTTCATTCTGGACTTTCAAGCTCAGTTATTACCGGTGTTAAGGCAGCAGGTCGAACCTACGATTACTGGTGCTTTTGTCCAGGTGACAAACCTTTTATACAGCAGAAGACTATTGCCAGCCTGATTGAGATCCTCAATGAGAAAAAACCGCTTATCCTGGTTCCGCGCTATCAAAACAAACCAGGACATCCCACTTTTTTTTCGACCGAGCTTTCATCCTTTTTTCTTGCTGCCACCGGTGATGTGGGAGGACGGCAGGTGATTGAGACCTTTCGTTCAGAAACCCTGTTTGTCGATGTAGCTGATGAAGGCGTGAGTCTGGATATGGACTACTATCTGGAGTTTGAAAATGCTCGTAGATGAGTTGGTATGGGTAAGGGGCGCTGGAGAACTCGGCAGCGGGGTTGCTCATTTGTTGCATCGGGTTGGTTTACGTATTTTCATGTCGGACCTATTGCCGGCACTCGCTGTGAGAAGACCGGTTACTTTCAGCGATGCACTCTCAGAGGGACAGGCTGAAGTAGAAGGTGTCATGGCTATCAAAGTAGAAGATCTTCAAATGGATCCATCCAAGGACTGGGGGCATATCCCCTTATTCGTGGATGACCCAGAAAAATTGCTACGCTTCAAACCAGGTATTGTCGTCGATGCCCGCATGATTAAAAAGTATAGCCGGGATTATCGACCATGGGCAGATCTTGTCATTGGTTTGGGACCTGGCTTCAATACTGAAAATAATTGCCATTGTGCCATAGAAACCATGCGTGGGCATACCCTTGGTCGTATCATACGGACAGGTTCTCCTCTAGCTGATACTGGCATTCCCGGCTCTGTAGGTGGACACACATCAAAACGTTTGATCAGGGCAACCAGGAGCGGTCAGATCAAATGGTCCACGCAGTTCGGTGAGACTGTAAAAAGGGGACAACAACTGGGTATCATTAATAATGACAAACCTGTTTTCGCCCCACTTGACGGTATTGTCCGAGGGATGATCTCAGAATCAACACCTGTCCTCAAGGGCATGAAGATCGGCGATGTTGATCCCAGAGGCGAGGATGTCGAGTATCTACAAATTTCCGAGAAGGCCAGGGCGGTGGCAGCTGGTGTATTTGAAGCCATCGTCCTTCACCACAAAATTAAGTAATTATGATAAAATCACTTTTAAGCCAGTGGCAATTTTATAAGAACCAGCATAGCGCCATACTTTGCTCCGTCGTTGAGTGGAAGGGTTCCGTCCCAAGAAAAGACTATCCCCTGATGCTGGTGCTGGACGACGGAACACTCCTGGGAACCATAGGTGGTGGTTCCATGGAAATGAAGGTTAGCCAGGCTGCCCAAAACATGTTGACTTCGCCAGAAGCCAAACTCCTTGAATTTGATATGACCGGGAAGGATGTGGATGGAGATGTGGGGTTATGTGGTGGCACCTTAAAAGTTCTGATTGAACCTTTTTCACGCTCTTTGTTGACCTTTTATGAGGACATGCTCAAGCAATCGATTCAAAATCATCAGCTCATGATCAAGATTCATATCATCGAGGGTTCGACACTCCAGATAAAGAGAGAATTGATCAACTCAGAAGCGGAGATCAAACACGCCGATAGCTCTGTGGAAAAACGCCTGAAGGAAATATTTGTAAATCAACATAGCCGTACTTTCAAACATAATGATACGCTATTTCATCTGTGGCAGGTGTTCTTCCCTCCAACCCTGCACATCTTTGGAGCGGGGCATGTCGGTCAGGCTGTCGCTCAACTCGCACAATTTAATGAGCTACCGGTGAAGGTATATGATGACCGTACCAAATTGATCACAGCAGAACGATTCCCTTATGCAGAAAGGATTGTGACACTGTTCCCAATAAATCGGGAAGCCCTTGATCACATCCCTGAACGAGATTTTATCCTTATTGCCAGTCGGGAACATAAACATGATCGTGAGCTTCTCGGCCATGCACTGGATTTGTCGGCTCGATATATTGGTCTGGTGAGTAGTGAAAGAAAATGGAAGCTTTTGTCGGAGAATCTCCATTCCCGAGGATTCTCTCTGGAAGTCTTAGCCAGAGTTCATGCGCCAGTTGGTCTCGATATAGATGCCCAGACTGTTCCTGAGATCGCTATAAGTATTTTGTCTGAAATTATTTCCGTATATCGGGGTAGAGTAGCATGAGTGCGCTCCTTGTCAAAAATGGCTCCATCATTACGGCCAGCGGACAGGAAATTCAGGACATCCTCATTCGGGATGGGTTGTTTGTCGAGATCTCCCCTCAAATTACAGCTCCTGAGGACGCCAGCGTCATAAACGCCCTGGGGAAATGGATATTCCCTGGTGTCATTGATCCACACACCCATATGGGGATCCCCATCAAGAATGGCCGCAGTGCCGACACATTCGCCTCAGGAAGCCGTTCAGCCCTGCATGGAGGGGTCACTACCATTCTGGACTTCAGCGTCTTAGAATCCAATCAAACACTTCAGCAAAGTCTGGATGAACGGGTCAGGCTGGCTGGTGAGTCGCTGTGCGATGTGGGAATTCACATTAACATTACCAGATTTGAACCGGAGCTTCTCGCTGAGATACCAGGGCTTATCGCCAGTGGCTTCAACAGTTTTAAGGTATTTACAACCTACGCCGAAGCACAGATGATGTTGACCTATGACCAGATTGAGCAAGTTGCTGAGATTGTTGGTCGCCACCAGGGGGTCCTTATGGTCCACTCCGAGGACAACGACGTGATCATGCAAGCCTCTCAGGCATATGCGAGCAACAATGAAACAGATCCCCGTTACCATGGACTGAGTCGCCCCGCTGAATCTGAAGCAGTAGCCATCAGTCGATTGGGGGAAATTTCGACACGAACCAATTGCACCATCTATATCGTGCACCTGAATACGGCAGCCGGTTTGGCCAGGGCTGCTGAATATCCATTATTAAAAGTTGAGACGTGCCCCCACTATTTACTGCTTTCTGACGGGAAGTACGAGGGACCTGAAGGACAAATGTTTGTGGCGAGCCCACCTTTGAGGTCACCGGCGGATTGCGAGGGTCTGTGGCAGGGAATTAAGAAGGGTCAGATACACACCATTGGTTCTGATCACTGCCCCTTTTGTCTGGCAGATAAACCTGCAGGGACTCCCTTTCAGGACATTCCCAACGGCATGGGAGGTGTTGAGACGCTTTTTCCCATCCTTCTGGCTCAATTCCTGGAGCGACAACTTGATCTTGAGGATCTGATCCGACTGACCAGCGCAAATGCCGCAAAGATCTTTGGCCTCGATCATCTGAAAGGTGGGATAAAGCCAGGGTTTCATGCAGATTTACTCATCGTAGATCCCTGGGCAACCAGCACGACATGGCCTTCCCGGCTTGAAACCATTCTGGACTGGAATGCCTATACTGAATTTCCTGCCCTGTTTCCTGAAACTGTGATCAGAAGGGGTGAGATAGTGGTTGAATCCGGATCAGTAATCACGACTGAACCAGGTATTGTGATAAAAACACAATAAATTCAAAATCCCAAAAAAGAATTTCCCTCGTTGTGGATTCAGGTTAGCCTAGCAGCCTATGCAAAGAGCAAGGCAAGACCGTATGTTCCTTTTCCTGGCTGTAATGTCTATCGCCACCACCATGGGCTTTCAGGTCTGGCGCACGCTGTTCAATAATTTTGCTGTTGAAATAGTGGATCTGGGTGGGGATCACATTGGTGTAATTCAATCCGTCAGAGAAATCCCCGGTTTTCTGGCGCTCCTGGTCGTTTTTGTGACCCTGGTCATAAAGGAGCATCGCCTTTCAGCCCTGTCCGTGGCTATCCTGGGGATAGGCATCAGTTTGACAGGTGTCTTTCCATCATTTACCGGTTTAATTTTCACCACGCTGATCATGAGCTTTGGCT
>CAZVSF010000046.1:0-17535 GCA_964630195.1 uncultured Lentisphaeria bacterium | reverse complement strand
GAACAACATCTTACCCACTTTAAGGTTGACAAGGTGTCAGTAATTACTATATTGATGATAATTATTATCCTATATATAATTTAACCTTTCGCACAACATCGTGTTGAATTTAGGGGGATAAACAACTGCGATGAATTATCACCGTTTGTCTTTTAGGAGTCTCTTATGAAACATGTAATCCGTGTATGTCTTGTATTATTGGTGTTAAGCCAGGTCAACCTGGCCCAAACTGTCGCTGTTCAGGGGGTTTTGCGTGATCCTGCCGGCCGGACAGTTGTTGATGGCAGCCATACTGTTGTTTTTAAGCTTTATGATGCCGAAACTGGTGGATCAGAACTCTGGTCAGAATCTCACGGCTCAGTTAGTACCTCACATGGTGTCTTCTCAGAAAAACTCGGTGAGAGCAGCAGCATGTCCGCTCTCTCATTCACCAATCAATATTGGCTAGGTATCAGAGTCGATGATGGAACCGAAATCTCTCAGAGACTTCCCTTACAGAATTCTCCTGCTGCAAATGCAGTATCCGGTGCCAGTAATATCATGCCATCCACAGGCAATGTTGGAATTGGGACAAAAACACCCCAATCCATGCTGGAATTAAACGGAGCAACACCCTATATCGGTTTTGACGACACAGACGGCGGTAGTTATTGGTCATTGGGTAACTATGGTACCAGTGGACTAACCATTACTGAAGGTGATGACGCTCGTTTTGTTATTAAAGAAGGTGGGCAAGTCGGGATCGGGACTAATGATCCAAGTGCTGCCCTACATGTAGTCGGGACAGCGTACATTGAATCCTCAGCGACATTTCTAGATCGCATTCGTCTCATGCGTGTAAATGGTCCAAACTATATTGATGTGAGCAATGCCAGCAATTTTTATGTGAGAACGATTGGGAGCGATGATTCGGCTCCCATAACATCGCTTGTAGTTGAACCTGCAGGTGATGTGGGTATTGGTACTGAACCAACTGAAAAACTGGAAGTTGCAGGTAACTTAAAACTATCCAGCGGTGGCTTACTCATTTTTCCTGATGGTTCATCTCTTGCTTCTGCAAATCTTGGTGGAACAGCTTCTGCACTGGCATCTCCTGACAATACACTTATTACCGCCGATGCGTCTGCGGATGGTGTAGGTGAGATCCAATTCAAAACGGGTACTTCCACTGATATGGTCATTACCAATGAACGTAAGGTTGGTATTGGAACCTCGACACCTTCGGTACACCTGGAAGTCGCCGGATCAGGAGTTCAGAGAGTGAGAGTCACATCCAGTAATGACCAGGCTGGGATTTCATTCGAATCGGGGGGGACAGGCGAGTATGTTATGTATACACCAGGTGGTAGTGATGATCTATTATTCTATAACGGATCCTCAGATGTGATGGGTTTGACCTCAGCAGGTAATTTGGGGTTGGGGACCATCAATCCAGCCGATAGACTCCATGTATCTGGTGCCTCATATTTTGAGGATCGATTGCGTCTAATGAGGACGGCAGGTAGTAATTACATTGACTTTAATAGCGCTCAGAATTTCTACTTAAGATCTATTACCACAGATGATGCAGACGCCAATATACGTTTAGCCATTACCCCCAGTGGATTTGTTGGAATAGGAACCGCATCGCCAGAATATAAACTCGACCTTCAAGCAAGTTACTCTGAATGGGCAGGTAGATTTATAAACAACTCAAATGGAGCTAGTGTGTATATGAGTCATGGGAATGGCTACGGGATGTCAATCTCACCAGGTGCAAATGCTGATGCTAGCACTTATGCGCTTAAGGTTTACAGAGGTGATGGTGGTTTAGGTATCTATGCCAGAGGCGATGGAAATATTGGTATTAACAGCGTTATTCCAGATGCAAAATTATCAATTGATTCTGATGGAGATGGGTCACTTTTTAATGTTCATACCAGCCATAGTACTGACTCAAAAATATTCGAAGTTTCTCAAAGCGGAAGTGATGGAATGGTAAACGTGAGATCAGCTAGTGGCTCGAACATCTCTCAAATTAGTGGTTATTCTGGTACACCAACATTTTTCCACTCGGATGTTGGTCTGGGAACAGACAACCCTACCGCAACACTGCATCTCAACAAGACTTCACCATACATTAAATTTACTGATACAGATGGTGGAAGTGAATGGCTTATGGGTAACTATGGCACAAATCGCTTTCTGATTCAGGAGAATAGTATTGATCGTTTAGTGATCAGCGAGGGAGGTAATGTTGGTATTGGTACAACTAGCCCTGTTGCATCTCTACATGTAGCTGGTGACGCTTATCTTGAGGATCGTCTACGTCTCCAAAGAACCGATGGACCCAACTATGTCGATTTTAACAATGGCCAGCATCTGATGTTTCGAGCAATCGGCACGGATGACACAGGTAGTGCACAGGTATTTGAGCTTCATGCTGATGGATCTGCCTGGTTAGCCGGCGGACTTAGTCAAAACAGTGATCGTCGTCTGAAACGTGATATTCAAACCGTCGGTAGTGCCCTTGATAAGATTAGACAAATGCGCGGTGTAACTTATCGTTGGAATCGAAACCAACCTGGAGGACGGATCCCAGATAATCGTTTGCATTACGGTTTTATTGCCCAGGAAGTAGAAGAAATTATCCCTGAAATTGTCGCAGAAGGTTCTAATGGTTATAAAACTATCCAATATTCCGAAGTTTCTTCTGTACTTGTTGAGGCTATCAAAGAGCAGCAAACGTTGATAGAAACTCAGCAGGAAACCATAGAGACTTTGTTGGATAGACTGACTCAAATTGAAACAAGACTGGAAAATAGTAACCGCTAATTGATTGATTGAAAAATCAAGCCAATTAATAATTCAGTTTTCAATCTGAGGTAATCTTATGAGACAAAGATTTAAAATATCAATTACTACTGCCATTATGGTTCTGGTCAGTTTAACACTGCCAATGCCATTGCAAGCCCAGTATGAATGTGAGCCGGAATGGTCAGTCTATGATTTCAGTACTGTAAACGGCTTTGCTGAAGGTCAATCCTCCAACCATAAAAGTTCCTTCAATGTCCTCAATTCGGCTGTGGGAACCGCAGAGCTTTACATAGGTGAGTCCAGTCCTGGCTGGGGTTTCTGGAGCTACTATGAGACAGAACCCTTTGGTCCACGGGTAACCGCATCCGATGGAGATCACGATGATTATATCCAGGTCTCCTGGGAAATTACAGATGATGATCAGGGATCACCCGTCACAGGTGATTTGGCCAAACTTTATCGGAATGGAACCCTCCTTACAACCGTCCCTGTTGAACAGACCTCCTACCAGGACTATAATGTATTCCCCGGTGAATTCTATGAATATGAAGTCGTCGTGGACAATGACTATGGTGAGAGCTACACCGAGGGTGATGTTGGCTTTTTGAATCCCAATGGTCTTATCCTTGGGAAAGTCCGCACACCCAACCTGGTCCCTGTTCCAGATGTAGAAGTGCGTCTCACACCCAACCTGGGTCGCGCACTTCAATTTAATGGAACCTCCGACTACGTTGTCTTTGATACCCTCACCATCTTGCCAGTGGACAGCCAGTACACCCTCGAGGGGTGGTTCAGAGCCTTCCCAGATGCTGCTGTGCAATCTTTCATTTCTCTTTCTGACATTGGCACCAATTCTGGGGATAAATACATCTGGGTCGGGCTGAATGCCTTGGGGCAGGTAAGCTACACTCATAGCGCAACAGCCGGTGACCAGAACCCGGCCGAACTGCACAGTCTGGAATCCTTTAATGACCTTGAATGGCACCATTTTGCTGTCACCCACTCCAGTGCAGAAATGATGCTGTATGTGGATGGGAACTTGTTGGCCAGCGCGCCTGATTTCGATCCCATACTCAAAGGAACTAATATTGGGATGGGTAGATTATCTCCACAGGACAATTCAGGATTCATGCATGGGCGTTTGGATGATATTCGATTCTGGAGTGTTGCCAGGGACCGAGAATCTATACGTTTGAATGATCAACGGACCATGAATGGCGAAGAAGAGGGACTGGTAGCATACTGGAAATTTGATGAAGTTCTAGGTACCAAGATCTTTGATCTTACTAGCAATGATATCGATGGAGTTATTTGTAGCGTATCTCGCACCGATCAAAAGGCACCCGTTTGGGTCAGTGGGCTCACGGATGAAAATGGAAACTATAGTATCCGCGGAATATACTATGGAGCAGGGACTACCTTTGACGTGACACCGGTTAAGGAAACCCCAATTGGTCGGGCTTTGGAGCTTGATGGAGAAAATGACTACCTCCAGTTTGATTTCAAACGTCTCGATTTTTCACAGGGCTATACCATCGAGGGTTGGTTTAAGACGGTTGGTGGGTCGGATCAGACTCTTTTCAGTGCCCTTGATCCGGCTGATGGTAGTATTCGGGTCCAGATACAAATTCTGGCCGATGGAACAGTCAGGAGCACTCACAATTCCGGTATCACATTCGATCTGACAAGTTCAGAGAGCTACGATGATGAAATATGGCACCATGTAGCTGTAAGTCATGATGGATCAAATGTTGTCCTGTACGTAGATGCGGTGATTGTGGCAACGGGTCAGGAATCTGAATTTATTCCTGAAGAACTGGAATTTGTAATCGGTAGAACCTCCCCGAATACTGATTCTGGATATTTTTCCGGCCGAATTGACGAATTTCGGATCTGGGATTACGCTCGTATAGAAACCCAGATATCAGGGACCATGATGCAGACTTTAATTGGTGATGAGACTGGGCTTCAGGCATACTGGAACCTCAATGAGGGGTCTGGTGAAATTATAGAAGATTTAACGGCCAATGACAACGGCGGTGTCCTCATGAATCCCCAGGACGAGTCCTGGATTGAAGACATTCCTCTTAACGAGTATTTTACCCATATTTTTGATGTGGAGAGCCGTCAGGCGATCCTGAATCCCAGCAACACTGCTGTAGACAGAGTAGACTTTACTGATGTTTCTCAAATTGCAATCAGTGGCTTTGTTCGATTCGAGAACACTGATTGTTTTGCAGAAGGTGTTGAGATTTTAGTGGATGGTGAATCCAATTTTCCACCCATCATGACGGATGCAACAGGAAAATATATTGCTGAATTTGAACCTGGACGAACGGGAGCTATCCTGACCCCGGTAGATGCTGATCATACCTTTATACCGCCGTTTATTGAGCTCCCAACCATAAATAAACCAATCACAGGAATCAATTTTTATGATCAGAAAACCTTTGATCTCAGTGGCAAGGTTGTGGGTGGTAGTTGTGAATTCCCAATAACACCAAGCCAGGGTCAAATCGAAGTCACCATAACCAGTATTAGTGGTTGCCTTGAAATGACTGTCGTACCTGACCTGATCAGTGGTGAGTTTTTGGTAGAAGATTTACCTCCCCAAATCTACAATGTTTCTGTTGATCACCCTGATCCGGACATCGATGCATTTTTCACTGGTGATACGGTATCCCTGGAAGAGGGTGATGGCAATATGACTTTCGTCTATAAAGCGGCTCCGGAAGTATTGGTCACTGGTTTTCCTACCAATGATTGTGGGTTACGTGTTCTGGAAGAATTGGTTGATGCTACAATCGAGATCAATGTGTTTGAATCCTACTTTAATAATGGCGATACCAATACGTGTCCAGTTGATTCTGGAAGTATTCTCATTGTTGACGAGATGGGTGATGCTGGAGAGACTGAGCTTAGTTTTGTTGATGGACATGCAACTTACACCATCCCTGGCGGTGGATATCCAAATATCCTGGGAGGTGGTGAATATCCTTATCAGAAGAATCTGCAAGTCGTTGCCACCAACACTGCTACCAACGAGAGCGTTGGAACAACTGAGTGGGCCTATGTTCTTGGGAATCGACCCCGAGAAAACGTATTCACGACTTCAGCGCCTGAAATCCCAATAATGATTTTAAGAGATCCTCCAGGTGATGAAAGTTATTCCTTCATTTCCCAGGAAACATCCACATCGACCAGCTTTAGCATGGGAATCAACAGGGGTGTTGGAGTAGACACCTGGGCAACAATTCATTTAGGAGCAGATGTTACAGTTTCAGCGGGAGCATGGGGAATTCCTGATGTTGATGTGGAGACAACTATGGATATGACTGCAGCGATGTCATTGAATGTGAGTGCCGGGAGTTATTTCGAACAAACCTGGAATCTGACGACCACGGAAGTCTTTCAAACCTCTGATGACAATGCCGTTGTAGGAACTGGTGGAGATGTCTTTATCGGAGGGGCCATGAATATCGCTTATGGGGTTACCGATATTCTTGAGATTGGGGATGATTGTAACCCCATGGTCTCACAAGATATTATCATGTCGCCAAATGGTTTTGAGACCACCTATATATACAGTGAATCCCATATTATCGGTACTGTGATCCCTTCGCTTTGGACCATTGGAGACACCACCGCAGCAGAGTTATGGGAGCAGATCATAGATCGAAATAATGAGCTAAAAGCAGCTGCAATCTTCAAACAAAACTATTCATTCGATGGAGCATCTGGAGCCTTCGAATACTCTGAAACCGAAGAAACCTCAACCAGTATTTCGTTTGATTTCGAAATGGAAATTGAAACCTCCGTTCAAGTTGAAGTTGGAGCCACACTCCTTGGTGTAGGTGCTTCCGGTGGTTCTAAAATCGGTTCGAGAATGACCATGGGCAGCAGTTCAAGTGTTGAAAATACGAATACGAATTCAGTTGGGTATGTGCTGTCTGATGATGACCCCGGTGATTTCTTCAGTGTGGATGTACTTTGGGATGGTACCTATGGAACCCCGGTATTCAATACTGTAAGCGGGGCCAGCAGCTGTCCCTGGGAACAAAATACTGCTCCCCGGGAGGGCTCCCAATTGATGGCTGACCAGACAGTAGCTTTTGATATTCCCCCTGATGAACCAGCAGTGTTTTCATTGCTACTGGGCAACACCAGTCAAACCGAAGAAGACGGGTATTTCTCAGTTCAAATCCTTCAGGATACCAATCCATATGGAGCTCATTTTGCCATTAATGGAACCGATTTTGAAGATGAATTTCCAATTTTCCTTTTAGCTGGTGAATCGACACCTGTTACGATGACAATTGATCGTGGCCCAGAAGAATATGTTTACGAGGACATGATCGTTCGCCTTGTTTCAGAATGTGAATTCGAATTATGGCAGGATCGGGGAGATGCTACAGCACCAATCCCACTATCGGATTCGCTAACATTCTCAGTAGAATATTCTGTCCCTTGCAGTGAGGTAGCCATTGCTGTCCCTGAAGATAACTGGCTGGTCATTGGCGGTGATGAAGATAGTCTATGGGTAACCCTTGATGGTTACGACAACACAGATGGAAATCTGACCCATATTGAATTACAGTATCGGCAGGTACTGGATGCTGCAAGCACAAATCAGCGAACTATTGGAGCAATCTCTGAAGAGATACTTGCTTATGATGGTGCTCAACAAATGGGTCCATTTCTGGATGATGCATCTTACACCAGTCTATCCCCGGTGGCTTCGTGGGGTGTAAATCACATCCGATCACAAACATTCAATAATCCCTTTGCTGAGTCTTCGCTGAGGAAAATCAAAGTCGTCGGTGAAACGGATTCGGATTTTCTCGAGCCAGTCATCGATGAATCGGGCGAGGTCGGTGTTTTAGACCATTCCATCCGCGAAAATGATTGGTTCGTAGCCGCAAGTATTCCAATCGATAGTCTGCTTGAAAGCTATTATCTCGTTCCCTGGAACATAAGTCCAGAGATTATCCTTGACGGGACCTACGAGATCCGAGCCTCAGCTGTTTGTGAAGCAGGTCTTGTTCCTGGAAGATCAGAGATACTCACTGGTGTTATTGATCGGATGGGTCCACTGGTGGTTGGAGCACCAACACCAGTTGATGGAATACTTGGTCCTGATGATCAGATTATCGTGACATTCAATGAAGCCATTGATTGTGGTGCTATCAATATCGGGGCTGGTGATATCCTCCTCTTTAACACAGTGACAGGTAATCCCATCGACTTTACTTATACTTGTGGTGGCAACCAGATCAGTATCGAGCCAAATATCCAAAATCACTTTATTGAGAATCAAACCCTTCGCGCTGAAATACATAATCTCCAAGATATATACGGAAATCCTCGCCTTGAGCCTGTTGAATGGGAGTTCTATGTTAATAGAAATCCAATCGAGTGGGTTGGTACCGATATATCAAACATCGTGATTTATGATGATGAGAGTTTTGTGACAACCCGGCAATTGGTTAACAATGGTGGCAGCAACAGAGCCTTTGATCTGACAAATATTCCATCTTGGATAGATGTTTCTCCAATCTCTGGGAACTTGACACCTGGAAGTATGCAAACCATCACCTTTGAGCTCAGTGATCAGCCAGGTGCAGGCGATTATAGCCAAACTGTATACGCCAGTGGAACCATGGGAGATGAACCCATGCTGGTTGATATTCGTGTCATATGCTATGAACCTTATTGGGAAGTTGCTGCTGAGAGTTTCCAATATTCAATGAACATCATCGCGACCCTGTCAGTGGATGGTGAACTGTCAGATGACATCTATGATCGTGTCGGTGTATTCTCCGGGAATGAAATTCGTGGTGTCGCTGATGTGGAGTATGTCCAAGCGCTTGAAGATCTTGGTGGACCACATCCCTATGAAGTCTTTCTCACGATCTACAGCAATGAGATTCAGGGAGAAGAGCTCTCAATGCGCATCTGGGATGCTACTGAGTGTACGGAACTGGGCATGGTGGTTGAAGCATTCACCTTCGAAGCAAATAGCATCCTTGGCTCACCTACATCACCTGCAAGCATTACTGCTACCAGCCAAATTATTCAGCAATTAGACTACCCAACGGGTTGGACCTGGTTCTCACTGAATCTTGAGAACAATGACATGTCAGTAAACTCTGTTCTTGAAAACTTGAATCCAATCGCCGGTGATCTCATCAAAAGTCAGACCAGCTTCAATCAATATGTTGAAAACTATGGTTGGGTTGGAACCCTTGACAGTCTCACCAACCGTTCAATGTATCAGATTCGACTTGAAGAACCGGATACTCTTGAAATGGTGGGATATGCTGTCAATGTTGAGCTTGATACTATTCCTGTAGCAAGTGGCTGGAACTGGATCAGTTACATGCCTCAGTCCAGTATGGCTGTGGATGTTGCGCTACAATCTCTGGAGGCAATTTCTGGAGATGTCATCAAGAGTCAATTTACCTTCGCCATGTATGTTGAGGGTCTGGGCTGGTTAGGTTCATTACAGTTTATGAACCCCCGGTTAGGATATTTGCTATACTCCTATAATGGTGGCGAGCTCGTCTATCCTGAATTACAGAACAATGACCCACCTGCCCTATTAGCCAAAGCGAATGAAAGTCATCAATCTCAGGAAAACGAATTTGGCATTCAAATCGAAGATGCACCAGAGTGGACTGTGGATGCACACGATTATGAGTATAACCTGACCATAACTGCATTAATCGATCCAACACTCATCACAACGGTAGATACATTGGACATTTTGGCCGCCTTTGTGGGAGATGAGTGTCGCGGTGTCAGTCAGCCAGTGTTCATCGAGGCTTTGGATCAATATATGGTCTTTCTCATGGTCTACGGGAATACTGACGGCGAAGAGCTAAGCTTCAGTTACTATGATGCCAGTGAGGACTTTGTGTGGTCCATGGAAGAAGCCCTTTCATTCCAGGCAAATCTTGTGCTGGGTTCTGTCAATGAACCCTTCGTTTTGACATTGCAGACCTTAGGTATTGGTGATCCCGGGTACATTCCCGACGCCTATAGCCTCGCTCAGAACTACCCTAATCCATTCAACCCAACGACGAAATTGGGCTATGGTATTCCAGAAGATGGGCACGTAAGCATTCGTATCTATAACATGCTTGGGCAGGAAATCCGCACCTTGGTAAATAAGGATATGAGTGCAGGTTATCGCTTTGTGGAATGGAACAGTTTGGATGATGCGGGACGCCCAGTGACTTCGGGTATTTATCTGGTTGTCATGCAGAGTGGCTCATTCCGAGAAGTACGTAAGATGTTGATGTTGAAGTAAAGATGTCCAAATCCACCCAACCTTTCGAAGGTTCAAGGACCTTCGAAAGGTTTAATGCATATTGGCAAACTGAGAAGGAGTAACTGATCTTCACTAAAAGAATATCACTCGTTCTTCTTTTTGTCTTGTTGGTAAACCACGGGTTTTCTCGTGAAACTCCTTCCTGGAGCGTCAATCCTGCTGACTATCAAAATTCAGCAAACCTCACTGCGATTTTAAGCATTGATCACACCATGAGTACGAATCCAAACGACCTGCTTGGTGCTTTTGTGGGGGAAGAATGCCGGGGCGTGGTTCACCCTGTCCAGGTGGGGGAGACACAACTATTCTTTTTGACCATGTATTCAAACCTCAATTCAGAATCACTCACCCTCAAAACCTATATAGTGGATCTGGATACGACCATCACCATAAATGAGAACATAGATTTTATTCCCGGTGCTCAGTATGGTAATCCCACGAATCCCATTGAGCTTAATGCTATTGTTTTCTATGATCATTTCCCGTCTTTAACAGGGATTCCAGATCAGGTCATCGAGATTGGTAGCACCTTTGTTCAATTTGATCTGGACAACTATCTCATCGAACTGGATGGGGACGCGATTAGCATGAGCTTCACAGGATCACAAAATCTCAATGTGGATATAGCTGCTGACAATCTGGTTTCAATAAGCGTTTTGGATGCTCAGTGGGTAGGTAGTGATACCATCTACTTTATGGCAACGGATCAAACAGGTGCCGCCCTGGTAGGGACCGATACTGTGCACTTTACCGTTTTGGCCATGGATCATCCCCCTGAATTGACTGTCATTCCCGGTGAGACTATCGGCGCTGGGGGTTCCTTCACAACGATTGACCTTGAGGATTATCTCCTTGAAGCTGATGGCGATTCAGTTCAATGGTCGCTACAATTTCTACTTCCTGCGGAAACCGATCCTGAGCCCCTCTGGAATGTGGATCCTGTTAATTTCAATTCAGACATGAGTTTTACAGCCCAGGTAACATCCAGAGGAGCTAGTCTGGAAACTGATGATTATCTGTTGGCAGCTTTCGTTGGTACTGAATGTCGTGGACTCGCCACTCCGGTGCTGGCCCTGGATAGAATGTTATTTTTTCTGACCGTCTACTCTAATACCTCAGGTGAAGCACTTGAGTTCAGACTTTATGATGGTCCCAACCAACTTGAATTACCCATCTTGGAAGATCAAATCTTTGAATCTGGGGCCGTCGTTGGTACCCCGGAAGAACCAGTTCAACTACAGGCTGGCCAGCTTCTGGCCTATATCGAAGCAAGTCATCTGGATGTCATAGCCGTGGATTCAGAGTGGTACGGCTCAGAATCCATTCAGATCATGGTGCAGGAACATGGGACGATAAATTCGTACCGTGATTCTACCAGTACAACCTTTAACATCCTGCAGGACCACACACCCCTGGTCCATGACATCGCAAATCAAACTATTGAGCTTGGAGAGAGCTTCTCGATCTTTGACTTGGATGATTATCTTACTGAACTTGATGGAGATGGCATCACATGGTCTATCTCAGGCAATTCAAGTCTAAATATCAATGTAGATGCTGAAAATTTGATCACGATTACACCTGTAGATGGAGCATGGACCGGTACTGAAGTCCTGACTTTCACTGCTATGGATGACAATGCAAATCAATTCAATAGTTCAGACACTGCCAGTTTCACAATTATTCCCCTTGATCATGCTCCCAGTGTTGGTGCTATCCCGGATCAGATTGTTGGTAGTGGGGGTATGTTTTCTCAGATTCATCTTGATGATTACCTCTCTGAATTAGACGGTCATAATGTCCAATGGAGCTACCACTTCGACGCTCCCATCGAAACTGATTCTACCCCTTCCTGGAGCGTTAATCCAGCAAACTATGAGTCGGATATGACCATAACCGCTGCCATCACCAGCCGTGGCCTGGCCGTTGACCATACTGATTTCACGCTTGCGGTATTTGCAGGGGATGAATGCCGTGGAGTGACCACACCGATTCAAGCACTTGATTCCTGGCTTTATTTTTTAACAATTTATGCTAACGAAAGTGGGGAAGAGCTTACTCTCCGGTTATATGATGGTCTGCAGCAGCTGAATCTTCCCATCCTGGAAACTTACGAATTTGAAGCCTCAAGTTCTCTGGGTGAACCTGGATCGCCGATACAACTCACTGCAGGATTCATCCAGGTATCTGTTGAGCCGGTCAATATTGCTGCTATCATGAGTATGGATGCCAACTGGTCTGGGAGCGAGGCAGTTTGGTTTACCGCGCAGGATCTGGGCACTGAAAACGGCTATTCGGATTCTACCAGGGTTACTTTCACAATTCTGGAAGACCATACGCCACTAATATCAGCAATTCCTGATCAAATTATCGAACAGGGCGAGAGCTTTTCTCCCCTGGACCTTGATGATTATTTGATTGAAACGGATGGTGACGAAGTCATATGGTCTGTTACTGGGCAAGTGAACCTTTCAGCAGATATAGATAATGAGAACCTGTTAAGTGTGATCGCCTTGGATAGTGATTGGATTGGGAGTGAAACTCTTGTCTTCTTGGTCAACGATGTGAGTGTCAATGCTCTGTATTCCACCGATACGGTTACCTTTATAATTAATCCACTGGATCACGCCCCCGAGATTACTCTGATTCCAAATGACACCATCGGCCAAGGCGGTGAATTCCAAAATCTTGATCTCAATGATTATCTGCTTGAGCTGGATGGGGACCAGGTGGAGTGGTCCTATGAATATGGAACGGCACTGGAGCCAGTAAATAGTCCGGATTGGGCAGTAAATCCTGCCGACTATGAATTCAATATGTCCCTGACTGCTCGAGTAATTCTAAGATCCGAAATTTCCACCAATCCCCAAAATATTTTGGCTGTGTTCTCAGGTGAAACCTGTCGTGGTACAGCTCAACCCATGTTGGTGGGGGATGATGCGCTCTATTTCTTAACCATACACGGTTCTGTGAATGGAGAACCACTCACTCTACGGATATATGATTCGCAACGCCAGGATACTATTGCCATTCATGAGAGCTACAGCTTTGAGAGTAATGCCATATTGGGTTCACCAGATCAACCCGAAATATTGATTGCACAAAATGTTGGTCTAGAGCTTGTGAACGATATGATACTGCAGGCAACTCAAGCAAATACCAATTGGTCTGGGACGGAAGTTATCAGAATTCAGGTTCAGGATCTCAATACAACCTACGAGTATCTGGATTCCAGCCTGGTTTATTTTACGGTTTTACCGGATGCGTCTCCCAGCTTTATCAGTATCCCCGACCAGGTTATTGAGGAAGGAGGTGTCTTTCCAAGCATAGCATTAGATGATTATTTAGAATACCCTGAACCTGAGGGAGTTAGATGGGTTGTCTCAGGTGAATCTGAACTGATTGCATCTATTGGAATGGATCATGAGCTCAACATTGAAATTCCCAATGAGGATTGGTATGGATCTGAAACCCTTATGCTTGAATTGCAACGTATTGATAACCCCGCCTTAAATGCCCGACAGGAAATACATTTCTCTGTGATTGCAGTCAACGATGCCCCCCAGGTTGAATCTCAATATTATGAATTAGCCGAAGATAGTTTTGTCAATGTTACACTCACGGCAACTGATGTAGAATTAGATGCCCTGACAATAAGTGTCACTCAAGATGCCCTCCATGGGCAATTTGAAGATGATATGTATGCGCCTGATACAAATTATTTTGGCCTGGATTCTATTGGCTATGTGGCTTTTGATGGTGACCTTTACTCAGATACCGCCTTGGTGACGTTCCTGATCCTTCCAGTGAATGATGCGCCTGAATTTACCAGTTCACCCCAACTTCAAATTTTGCAGAATGAATATTATTCCTATGAAATGACAGCTGCTGACATTGATGGGGATTCAACCATTTTCATTGCTGACTCCATCCCGGAATGGCTCAGCTTTGATGGTGTAAATTTACTATCCGGCTTACCCACAGCAGGTGATGTAGGCACTCACTATGTGCGCATCAGTGTCACCGATGGTGTTGTTGCCGAAAATTCTGTGTCTCAAATTTTTTCAGTGGTTGTGGGCAATGTGAATGACCCACCCCAATTCACCAGTAGTGCTCTGGATACCGCCAGCCAGGATATGCGATTTGAATACACCCTGAATGCCCTTGATCTGGATGGTGATAGCTTGAGCTATGCTGTAGGCATACTCCCTGCATGGCTTGAATATAGCTCACCCCAGCAGCTTACAGGAATACCTGGGAATCAGGATGTCGGGGAGTACAACATCCAATTATTTGTTGCAGACATCCATGGTGCCAGAGACACACTTGATTTGCATCTATTTGTCCTGAACGTAAATGATCCACCCTATTTTATCAGCTCCACCTCCGATACCACCTGGCAGGGGAGTTACTTTGAGTACGAACTTCTGGCAGAGGATGTGGATGGAGATAGTTTGACCTATTCAACCGAATTATTACCGGAATGGCTGAATTTTTCTGCTCCAAACCTTTTAAGCGGATCCCCAACAAATCAAGACGTAGGTGAATACACGATAGGATTGGTGGCCGTAGATCCCCAATCTGCCGCAGATTCCATTGATTTGAATATTGTTGTGCATAATGTGAATGACGCTCCCCTGGCCTTTGCAGGTGATGACCGTGTATTTTTGTCTGGAATGCAGGTTCGCTTGAGTGGAGAGGAGTCCTACGACATTGACAATGACACCCTCCACTACCAGTGGCTGGTACCGGAGCTTCAGGTAATTGGAAGTCAGGATTCGGTAGATTTACTCCTGAAGTTGCCTGAGGTTGCTGAATCACTCAGTTTATTAATACAACTCCGGGTATTCGATGGTGTGCTTTATTCTGGCTGGGATTCACTCTTCATTGACGTAGAACCTCTGGAAGACCTGATCACAACAGAGTTTGTGGATTCTCCGGTGATCATCGGAGAGAGTCTTACCATAGAGCTTGAGTTTCCCGCCTACTTTTCCCCATTGAGTGCCATGTTATTTTATCTATCTGGAGGTAGCAGTGCTCTTGATTCAGTCATCATGGCAAGTCACACGAGATCGCTGAATTGGTCAGCTACCATTGCTGCAGGTTCAATCACAGAAACAGGCCTGAGCTATTTTGTGGAAGCCGTTGATGTAGATGGGAATAAGGTCACCATGGACAGACGATCCATTCCCGTTCGTATAACCTCTGGCAGCTATGATATGACCAATACACAATCAAGTGCCTATCCCGATGGAATACCTAAAGAAAAATGGCGCTTGACCTCAGTGCCTACAATTCTGGATACTACTGAGACTGAAAACATATTTAATAACTCTCTAGCTGCAAGTAGCGGAGAGAATACCTGGCGGCTCTACGATTGGGATGGCACAGATTGGCAAACTCCAGATACCATCGGTGTGGGCCGTGGTTATTGGTTCCAACATCGATTAGGGGAAAACATAAACTTACGCCTGGGTGCAGGTAGATCGGCTGATTTAACCAACAGTGACATCATTTTGCAGCCAGGGTGGAATATCATCGGATCCCCCTATAATTTTGCCATACCGAATAATATTGATTCTATTCAGTTTAGCGGTCCCTACAGTTATGGCGATTATTCAGGGGAGGGCTGGATGAGCCACTCTGATAGTTTAAGACCCTGGGAAGGCTATGCTTTATTTAACTGGGCCGATTCTGAACGCACGTTAAGTCTTAATCCCAATCTTGAATCCACTGAACTGGGAAAAGTTGTCAGGGCTGTGGATGGCTGGCGAATAAATATCAGTGCCCATAACCAAATTCTCTCAGACATGGACAATCAGATTGGTAGATCTGGAAGTTCCTATTTGCACAGAGATGCTCTGGACAAAATCGAACCACCGGTTTGGAGGGATGGTTTTCAAGTTAGCATTGTCAATCCTGATCTCTATCCAGGAGTGAACAAATATGCTCGGGATATCCGCTCTCTGGATAATACGGTGGAAGTGTGGTCGGTGCAACTCACTTCAGGACAGCGTGTTAGCGGAGTATCTCTAATGTTGGATTTGGAGGGTGAATTACCCCTGGGTCATGTCAACATACTGTTGAATATTCAGGATCGATCGTGGACTGAAGTTGGTGATGCATATCGGCTTAATAACCTGGACATCCATGCGGACATTAAATATAAATATGAAATCCTTAGTGGCCCTGAAGGTCAGGTTGCTGCCAAAATATCTGAACGTCTCGCCAGCTTACCTGAGAAAAACTACCTCGCTGAAAATTTTCCCAATCCATTCAACGGATCAACTCAGATCAATTTTAGTCTCCGCGACCCCGGCAAGGTTCAGCTGGATGTGTTTGATATCCGAGGTCGTCACTTGAAGTCTCTAGTAAATGAATCACTGGATAGGGGGCACCACACGGTTAATTGGAACGGTTTGAATCAGGATCAGCTGGCTCTAAGTTCAGGTCTGTATCTTTATAGAATCACAATCGTTCCCCAAATGGGTGCAAAAGTATATCAGAAGACCCGGAAAATGGTATTAATCCAATGAGAAATGGCATAAGGCTCTCATTGATTGGCATGGCACTCCTGTTTGCCGTCGTCTCACCTTTGCTATCGGAAACTCGCCAGGAATCAGAAGCAACTCCTGCCATTCAGTCCGTAGCTGATACCCTGGTGAAAGCAAACGAGAGTATAGAATTTGACACGACTATCGTTGAATTGCATGAGGAGTCAATAAATGTTCTGGAGAGGGATACGCTAAAGGCAAGCTCCTCCTTGACAGATGTTTTACCTAAGATACTCATGGGCGAAGGATCTGGATTCCGATTGAATGTGGACTCACTGATCCGGTCTGAGATTAACAATTTCGGTTTGGCACTGTTATGCCCTCGAACCCACCCTTTGGCAGGACTCTCTTGGGAATCCCGTGATGAAAATAATTTTCTATCTACGATGGACAGTTTGAGCATAGCCCAGGTTTTGATCTGGGATATTCAAACTTTTGAGGGTCATCCAACTTTTTCTTTATTCTTGATGGATTTGCCTGCCTTGTCTGCGAGAGGGGAGCAAATAATTATGCTTACGGGAACGCCATCTATCGATGACCAGCTCATGCGAAAGGCGGTCTGGGAAGTGCTTGATAAAACGCCAACACCGGGACTTTTCGAGGACAAGGTAAAAAAAGACTGGGCTAAGCGATTCAAAGCTGAACCAAAACGCTATATTATTGCAGGGTTGAGTACAGCGATATTAGCCTGGGTGCTCATTCATGATTCCCCAGAAGATCAATCTTCCCATGGTATTGGCTCACCACCAGATTGGCCTCAAAATTGACGGCTGGCACTTTCTCAATTCAGAATTCAAGTCTGGTCGAAATTTATCAGATATCCCAATGGTTATGCTATTAAAACTGCCGGGA
>CAZVSF010000045.1:4261-17544 GCA_964630195.1 uncultured Lentisphaeria bacterium | reverse complement strand
CCAACTCCAAGGAGTTCCAGACCGCTTTTCAAACTTTTACCGGACACTAGTGATTCATTATGTAACGTTTATTCTCATCATTTACACTGTTTTCAGCTTCGCACGATCTCTTCAGAGAATTCAATGCCAAGCGTCTTTAATTCTGCCAGTACTGGCTCGTAGATAATGGGATCCACAGGTATCTGGACACCCATCAGCTGAATTTTACCATTTAGTATAAGTTTTACTGCTATGGCCAGGGGTAAGGACACTGTTCTGGACATGGAGCTGCTACCATTGGGGACCCCATAATCAAACAACGTAGCAATGATCTCTTCATGATGATCAGGAAAGCTTGCTTTAAATCTGTGCTGCAGGACAACCATGTCCCGTTCTCCAGATCCATAGCCCATTTTTTCATTCATGACATCGGCAAGCAGGTCGATGGCATTATTTGCTGAAAATTTTGTACGATTGGAATCAAAAAGCCCCAACCAGTCAAGTGCCTCGATAACCGCATCATCCACTTCAACAGCTAGCTTCTCAGCAACTGCTTTGCGAATATTTGTAACGTCCAGATCATTTAATTCTGCTAAAATTTCAGCATAGCTGCTTTCACCGTCCGGTATGGAATTCTCGGTTAGCAGGTTCAGGGCTTTCAAAGCCAGCATGAGTTTGTGCCAGCCAGCGTATCGTAAGGTGCCGCGCATCAACAGGTCGATTCCGTGCAGCCCATACGTTTCTTCGTAGGCCGTTGAATCCCGGTTAGGATAGGCTTCGAATTCGAGGCCATCTATTTTCATGGATTCCGTTGAGCGGAATAGATCATCGGCTTTGATCTGCTTTAATGTGCCATCCTGAATGTATCTTGCAGAATTATTACCCGCGAGGAGAACACCCTTAGGGCTCCAGGAAAATTTGTACCCAAAGGGATTGGTGTTGGCTTCAGGTGCCGGGACTCCGCCACAAACGGACACAAATGCGTCCACCTCGCCACCGCGAGACTGGACATCATGAATGATTTGCATAGCGGACATATGATCAATTCCTGGGTCCAAACCGATCTCGCATAGGAAGAGCAGGTTTTTCTCACGCGCTTCGGTATCCAGAGATTTCATCTCTTCTGAAACATAGGAAGCATTGACCATATGCTTTCTGGCCTTGAGACAATGTTTGGCAACAATGCCATGCAGGGTATAAGGCAACAGGGAAACCACCAGATCAGAGTTAGAAATTAACTCACCCAATTTTTCGTCATTATGCACATCAAGCGTTGCGGTTCTACCACGAGAATGTTTATTGATGGCTTGCGCCGCATGCTCCTCGATGATATCGGCCACGGTTAAGAAAAAATCAGTATTCTCAAACAAGTAATCAATTATTGGCTGTGAAACAAGACCAGCCCCCAGTATCAGTACCTTTTTACTCATATCGCTCGCTAGACCTTCAAAAATTCTTCCAAGTACTTAAATTCTGGAGTCAATTCACCTCCATGGGCAATGACTGCCCTTTTGATCTCCGCAGGCAAATCAAGATCATCCAGGTCAACAGAATAATCACAGACACCCATGGCATAAATATAGGGAATTAACGCCTCTCCAAAAGCCTGTGAGGATTCTCTCGGTAATTCGGTGGGCAGATTATCTACGGCCATAACCACTGGACCTTCGCCCTCGAATCCCATGATCCTTTTTCCAGAATTTATATCATAAATGTAGACAGGGTCAGGACTCAAGGTTGAGCCTGTGTTGAATTGAATTGCACCATCAATATCACAGCTGATATCACCTGCAACCATCAAAGTTTTATCCGATTTATAATGAGCTTTAATTTCATCAAGGGTGATCAATCTCGGGTAGGGTGTATCCCAATAGATACAATTGGCCAATACATGCATTTTTTTGAGATAGGGCTGAAATTTAGATCGGTATTTTTCAGGATGGTCAAAATAATCCTGAATTTCAAAATCATGACCCGGATCCACAGGCTCAAACATGTCCTCTTCCTTAAAAATGACCATAATGAGTTGACCGGGTATGCTATCCAGATCCGTCTCAAGAAGTTCCTGCGGACTCATCTCATGGATGGGTAGATTTGCCAATATTTCCTGGGCACCCCTGGAAACATTTCCATATCCTGTAACACCAATTACCATCGCTGGTCTATCGGCCATCCAACGACTTACCTCAGAGCCCACTATCTGCAGGGACAAATTGATCTCGTCAAGATTGGCATAATCCTGAGCTTGTTTTATCTGAAGAAAAGGAGACTGAATGCCCAGCACCTTCAAGCGCTGGCCATAAGCCCACAGCGAGTTAACCATTCCAGCCAAACCAGCATGGCGGCCAAAAAAGACCAGCCGTCGATTTTTATCATCCCTGATTAACTCATAATCCAGCAGAGTTACTCTCGTATCAAGAATATGCTGAAGCATGGGCATATTGTAGGCTTGACCTTTAATTGTGTGGGAGAAATATAGATATGCCTGACCTGCATGAATATTCTTTACGTCGATTTCTTTCACTGCCATGATCAGGTTGTTTTCGTCCAGGTCCTGGGACATGGGAATATCCGTTGTAAGAAATTCCTCATCCTTAAATACGCGCTGTTCAGATGGCTGGACAGTAATACTGAGAGCAGGGTTATCTACCATCAATTGCTTGATTTGTATGGGGGTGATTGGGATACGTCCCTCTCCAGGTTTATGCTCGGAGATGATTCCGATTTTGGCTACCATCCGTGTGAATTCCCTATGCTATGAAGTGCAATGTTACTTAAGCTGTGCAATATAATTTGGGGCGCTCTGTACTCAAGGTTTAAGCTTTCATATCAAGCTTAATTTTCAAGATTAACCTGGCCAGTCAGGTCCAAATAATTTTAGATGAGTGAGAAAAACATGATAGGTTTAAATCTTTGGATTTAAGAGAGTTATCCAGGATTTATTTTTGTGCGCGCCCTATTTGATCCAACCTATAAGGCTCTCACTCTGTTTGGGGGTCTGGGTTAAGTTGAGTTCTTGCTGTGAATTCAGGTCTTTCACAAATATATCGAAGTCAGCCCCACCTGCAGGAAAGGGGCGAATTGTCGCCAGGAATCTTGATTCCTTTGAGAGTGAACCCTGCCGTGAATTGTTGCGATATACTTCTCGGGTTTCCCTGGTTACAGGATTATAGAGCGCATAGATCCTGTATCCATTCTGATCCAATTCCTTGAAGGAGAATAGCAGGTCCCCTGCGTCAGTCCATTGCTCCATATATATATTTTGGTCAATGAAATGTGCCTCCTCTTGACCTGTTTCGAGATCAAGTAGCACTGATTTAACGGGCTCGGAGATATTATCACTCGTACTCACTCTGGGAATCGATCGATACAATATTTTTTTGCCATCGGGACTCAATACGGGCCAGATGTGGGTTGTGTTACCCATATTATTTGTGATTTGCTTGATTTCCTCAGCGCTGACCAGATAGATATTTGATGATCCAGACAGTGTTAGAGCTGTTTGATCAGGCATGGAAATGTAAACTGACGTTTCATCTCGAACTATTGGCCAGGCACCCCCCCTGATGGTAAGGAGTGTTAAATCTGGGGCTTGCCATTTTTCACCTGTCTTCTCAACGGGACCCAGGATATGAATCACCTTTTGATCGCGTCCATTATCCACAAGAAAAGTGATATACCTGCCATCTGAGCTCACAGAAGGTGTTAATATAATTTCATTCTCATAATTACAGGTGAAGATGACATTTTCGCCGACTGCATCCATGATAAATACAGCATCTTTGCCCTGATATTCGTTGATATAGGCGATATTTCCCATGTCCGATCTCAGGTGGGATTGGTTCAGTGGTGCACTCTCAAGAGAGCTTAAACCAAGTATGGAAATGAGGAGCAAATAATATGCTCTGTGCAGATGTTTGAGAGTGGGTTTGTTGTATTTCAACTTGGCATTCCTTTGCTGGGTTTTTGAGGGCAGAGCATTATAAGCGAATATTTCGAATCTCTGCACCCCATCTATAAATTCTTTCAAAGCAGATCGAATCAGATACTTGATTTCTAAAAGGCCAGTTCCCGACTAATCGCGTTTCAATCGGTTCAAAATGTTTATGTTGACCCAGTTATCCACCATTTGATCCAATATGTCCGGACTGATATCTGGATTAGGATATCTACCCTTTTCAATTCTTTGGCGACAGGCTTCGAAGAGAATCACCGCTGTTGCCACTGAAACATTTAAGCTTTCAACCATACCAAACATGGGGATTAGAATATTTGTATCGGCAAGTTCCGTCATAGCAGATGAGACACCTCGATTTTCATTCCCCAGGACAATGGCAGACGGTTGGGTCCAGTCAATTTCATGCATGGAGACAGCATCACTGCTCAGATGCGTGGTATATATTTGATATCCTCTCCCCTTCAGATCCTTGGCAAGTTTTTCAGGGTCCCGATACTTTCTCTGCCTTACCCATTTGCCCCCAGATGCTGTCACCTTAGGATGTAATTCTGGAAAGTTTTCTTTGGTGTAAAGTAATTGCACCTCGTCAATTCCGACAGCATCAGCGGAGCGGAAAATGGCGCCCACGTTGTGGGGGTCATGTATATTTTCCAGGATAAGCGTTAGATCAAATTGTCGATTACTGGCAACTTTCCTGATGGTCTCAAGCCGTTTTGCGGTAATGGTACCAACAATCTCACCAGGTGGTAAATTGGATTTCAATATGAGAAGCTTAGAATTTTACTGCTGTGCCGAACGCCATGACTTCTGCAGTTCCCTGCATGATCATGGCAGTGGAGAATCGAACATTTACCACTGCATCGGCACCCATTTCTTCTGCTTTTCCAAGCATACGCTCGATGGCCTGGTTTCTCGCATGAGCCATCATTTCTGTATATTCAGGCACCTCCCCGCCAACCAGAGTCCTGAGACCAGCAACAATGTCCCTCCCGATGTTTCTTGCTCTGATTGTACTGCCCGTTGCAACACCCAGATGTTTGGAAATTTGTTTCCCAGCAATTGTTTCGGTTGTATACCATGCTACCATTTTTCTCTCCTGAATTTTTCAGTTTTTTTCATCTGCCTGCGTTGGCGGATGACAAATCCTATTGCGATAACGATCACAAGTACGATCAGGGTGGCGAACAGGCTTTCAAGTGTAGATATTGCCTCCCCACGCCAAAGATCCCATATAATGCCATAAACTCCCACACTGGCGATGATAATTACCAGTGCAACCATGATCCTTGAAAGCAAAGTTGATTCTGGAACTTTGTTCATATTATTCTTCGTCTGGTTCGCTTAGCGCTTTTAAAAGTTTCAGCGTATAAATCCCTGCATCGTGTCTATCCGCCCAGGTGAACTGCACAGCATAATGTCCAACCCAGCGGAAGGATTGCAACTCATATGTATTTGCTGTTTTTAGCATTGGCAAACCAAAGGTTTTATGTCCAAAAAGATCGCTTTCACCTGAGCAATTGGCGCAGGGGCAGGCATCTCGTAGTGTATGATAATCTATAAGTCCTTCATCACCGTCCTCCCAGCGAATAGCGATTCCCACAGGAAGTTGGATCAGTTCTAATATTTTCATGCAATAAATCCTTTCGATCCAAATATAACTACATCAATCCTTACAAAAATGATTATCGAGCCTGCTCTCGACTCGTTTCATTATTTTGAACCTGCGCGATACTTTTTCGTTCCAAACGACTCAAAAAAAAAGCCCCGGAGTATTCCGAGGCTTTTTCAATGGTCTATTTCAGTTAATCGTTAGCGTGCTCAACAATATATGCAGCTTCTCGCTTCCCTTCTTCCTCATTGACAAAATTGAATAAAATGGCTCCAATCACAAAAAGCAGAACAACAGAACCTATTCCCCAGCGGGAGGCGATCTGGCCAATGGCGAGCTGTTGCTCTGGTGTGCTGGCCAACGGTCCAAGTGTGCCCTTGATCGTTAATCCTACCACACCAATCAGCAATGGACCCAGAATGGCGGCAAACTTGCCCAGCATATTGTAGAAGCCGTAAAACTCACCTTCCTGCCCCTTGGGAATCAGTCTGGAATAATAGGAGCGACTCAAAGCCTGTATGCCACCTTGAACCAATCCAATGGCGATGGCCAATGAATAAAATTCAATGGGCTTGGTCATGAGAACACCATAAAAGGTGATAATGATGTATGCAAATATGGCGAGGTAAATAGATCTTCTAACACCCCATTTTTCACCCAATCTCCCAAATACAATAGCCGCTGGGAAACCCACAAACTGGGTAATAAGTAAAGCAATAATGAGATCGTTTGATTCAAAACCTATCGACATCCCATAATCCACAGCCATTCTGATAATAGTATCTACACCATCGATATAGAACCAGTATGCCAACAGGAAAATGGAAACCGTCTGCAGATGTCTGATCTTTCTCCAGGTATCAAGATATTGCTTAAAACCTGCCTTGATCACCTCCATACCCCCGGGACCACCTTCAGGTTTTTCTTCTTCCACCCAAAGAATGGTGAACAATGTGAATAAGCCCCACCAGATCGCTACCGATAGGAAAGAAATTCGAACGGCCATGGCTGGTCCACTTAAACCAAATGTTTCTGGAAAGAGCGTCATGGCAACATTCAAAGCAAATAAGACACCGCCTCCAAGATACCCCATACCAAATCCCAGTCCGGAAACGCGATCGACATTTTCTTCTGAGGTCACACTGGGTAATAGTGCATCATAGAATATGTTCGCACCGGAAAAGCCGATAATACCCATGATATAAACGAAGATGGCCATCTGCCAATCCCCTTCCTGTACCAGGAATAGTCCAGCGGTCATCAGGGCTCCGAGATAGGCAAAAAAGATCAGAAATTTCTTTTTGGCAGAACCCTTATCGGCAATGGCACCCAAAATGGGAGCCATCAATGCGACGATAAGACTGGCAATTGAGTTGGCGGCTCCCAGCTGCGCAGTGCTGACATTGACATCAGCCCCAGCACTCCAATAGCTTTTGAAAAATATTGGGAAAAATCCTGCCATGACAGTTGTCGCAAAGGCTGAATTTGCCCAATCATACATTGCCCAGCCCCAAATACCTTTTCTGGTTTTATCCATGAATGATCCTCCTGTACACAGCTACAGATCAAGCTGTAATTGCTATTGGTAATCTATTTTCCTGAGATGTAAAGACTTCGTGATCAATATAGCCATATCCGCTGCTATGCGAAGCAAATTATGGAATGTGTGGTCCTAGGCTGGATGTTAAAATGGACCAGTCCATGAAACAACCTTGCGAGGATTTGAAATCCTCGCAAGGTTTGGATATTCAACTCAAACAGTGATCTTCGAAATGGTGAATTTCCACATCCAGGCAAAGCCTGCCATGGAAACAACCAGCAAACCAATACCCAGTCCCCAGTTGCCGAAGACCATATGTCCGATGGAGAAGGTCAGACCCCAGATCATGGCAACCCCTGCCAGCCAATTCCCCAGAAATCCCTTTGATACAGGTTGTAAGGTGTGGCTGACCTGCTTTTGTATGGGTGCCCACCAGCCTCCGGGTTGAACCCTTTGATAAAAATTGAGCAGTGTCTCTTCACTTTCCGGTTTGGTGAGAAATGTGACTGTGAGCCAGGAGATGATGGATACAGGGACGATGATCAGCAATTTCAAATGGAATTTCATCGTGACCCCAAAAAAGATCGGGTCAGGACCAAACAGTTCATATTCCATCCCCGCACCGGTGGTCTGCACATATGCCACAATTTCGAAAATAAAAGCCAGAAGCAATGATGTGGACAATGCTGCAATTTCCGTCCAGGCATTGATGCGCCACCAGAACCAGCGCAAAATAATGACCAGGCCAATTCCGGCACCCATGGCAGCCATAAATTTCCAGGCTTTCTCAATACTCTGCATTTGCATGGCGATATAGGCAGCCATGATCATAAGCACCACGGTGGTGATCTTCGAAATAACCACATAATGGCGTTGGGCAGAATCTTGATTTTTAAAGGCTGATTCAGGTTTCAGGAAACGCTTGTATACATCATTGATGATATAGGAGGCTGCCCAATTCAGATGGGTATCGATGGTTGACATGAAGGCAGCTAAAAATGAGACGACTAGTATGCCCCGCATGCCGCTCCCCAACAATTCCTTCATGACAAGTGGATAGGCTGCTTTGGTCCCCAATTCATGACCGCTAAGATCAGTAAACATAACCATGGACGCCAGGGCTACAACAATCCAGGGCCATACTCGCAAGGCATAGTGTGCTGTTTGATACCAGAGCGTTGCTGCCAGGGCATGACGCTCGTTTTTAGCCGATCCCATCCGCTGGATGATGTAACCTCCCCCATCCGTATTGTACATGGACCACCACAGGATGGTCATATAAACCAGAAATTGTGAGAATGGAGATTCCCAGAAGGCGATGGTGAAAAATCCTGCCTCAGGAACCGGTGGAACAAAACTCAAGGTATTCTCATTCACAATAGGGGTCGTAGCTAGCTGTTGCTTTAATCCATCCAGCGACGCGCTTAACTCCACACTGCGCAATGAATCTGTAGCCACCGCAAGTTGCGACGAAACCTGTTCTATACTGGTCTGTATACTGGCGTGTTCACCGGTGACACTTCTTAATTTATCCAGAATGACATCCATGCCACCAGCATAATTGACAGCAATGATCGCCAGTGCAATGGATCCAACCATGGCAATAATAAATTGGACCAGGTCCGTGACGACAACCCCCCAGAATCCTGACAGCAGTGAATAGCTAACTGCAATGGCAACACAGATCCAGACTGCTGCCCATTTGTCCACATCGAGCATGATAGCAGCAATGGAAGCCATGGCGTTGATCACCCAGCCCATGACGATAAAATTGTACATGATGGCGAAGAAGCCAACTTTGAATAGACGCAATCCTGCCGCAGGTTTACCGGAATATCTTATTTCAATAAGCTCGTTGTCAGTAAGCACTTCTGCTCTTCTCCAGAGTCTGGAAAAGAGAAAGACGCCTAATAAGCCTGCCAATAGCTGATTCCACCAGAACCAATTTTGCCAGATACCAGGTCCGCGTACAAATTCCGTGACTGCCAGGGGTGTGTCTGCTGCAAATGTCGTCGCCACCATAGAGGTACCCACCACCCACCAGGGCAGGGTTCTACCAGCCATAAAATATTCACTGGTGGATCCAGCTGCTCTCTTGTAGAAAAAGATACCGACACCCATGGAGAAGGCGATGTATACAGCAATGATTGACCAATCCAAAAATGAGAGTGCCATGAGCTATCCTTTCATCCCAAATATTTGTTTATCTAAGCCTGCGCCTCTGCTTTTTTCCCAAATTGAGGATCAATTTTAATAAAATAAAGTGCAACAAAACTTGGGATGGTACACATGATGACATATATGAAGAAATGCTGATAACCCATGAACTCTTGTATATACCCACTGATCATTCCTGGAATCATCATACCCAGAGCCATAAATCCTGTGGTAAGGGCAAAGTGAGCTGTCTCGTGTTTTCCCTGTCCGGCAACATATAGCATGTAGAGCATATAGCCTGTAAAACCAAAGCCATACCCAAATTGTTCGATGGCGATCATCAGATTGATGAGATACAGATTTGAAGGCATGGCATATGACATGAATATATACACTGTATTGGGGATATTGATAGCCAGAGCCATCCACCAGATCCATTTTTTTAGCCCGTGACGAGAAGCCAGAACCCCACCGCTGATGCCACCGATCACCAGAGCCAGCAGACCCACGGTACCATAGGCGAAACTCTTTTCAGTGAGTGATAGTGCCAGTCCCCCATTTTCTCTGGCATCCAATAGAAAAGGTGATGCCATTTTGGTGAGTTGCGCTTCAGAGAAACGATATAAAAGCAAAAATACAACGGAAGCAACAATCCCCTCCTTTTTAAAAAAGGATGAGAATATCTCCACATAGGATGCCTTCTCTGCATCACTATCCTTTTCAATGTCACGGCTGGGCACAGGCAGCATGTATTTGTGGTAAAGGGCCAGGATGATAAATAGACCCCCTAGAAAGGCAATCGAGACAGACCAGCCAAAAGGAACATTACCCGCTTTGGCTTCAAATTCTGCCTCAGCTGCTGTTCTCAGGTTACCAATGACCTTTAAGGTTTGTTTCTGCGGAATATTCCAGTTGTCAGCATTGAATTCAATGATACCAGAAGTCACCAGGCTTATATCCTGACTCCCCTTTTTCTGGCCAAAAGTCATGACAATATCTTCGTCTGGTTGAGACGACAGGATAAAGAATATGTTTGTCGAATCCAGCGATCCGCCTGGCAGGGGTACCTGAATGGTCTCAGGATAGATCATTATCCTGGATTCATCCTCATTGGCTGCAGGGATGGGTACATCTGTTTCGGAGATGATCTCGGTGATCTCTGCGGAAGGTACAGACTTGATATTGACCTTCACGGTTTCAAGCCCCGTGTTATCAATGATGAGACCCGTGATGATTCCCAGGAGTCCCAGACCGGCGATCATGGCGGGACGATAGAAAGTTGACCGGATACCGGTAAAAAATGCCTGATCATGTTCATTCAAACCAAGGATGTAAAATCCATCGGCAGCTATATCATGGGTTGCCGAGGAAATTGCCATGCCCCAGAGAAAGAAGATGGTCAATGCGAACCACCAGGGTAAATGAAGAGAAAGTGACACGCCAAAGAACATGATGGCCAGAACAAATTGCATCCAGAATATCCAGTTGCGTTTTGTTGAATACATATCCAGAAATGGGCTCCACAGCGGTTTTACCACCCAGGGCAAATAGAGCAAGCCTGTCCAGAAGGCCAGTGTTGAGTTTGGTACACCGAGTGTTTTGTACATATCACTGGCGACAAACATCACAATGATATACGGTATGCCTTCTGCAAAATATAGGGTTGGGATCCAGGTCCAGGGGGAGCGCTGGCTTGTATTCATTTCACTACTCATTGAGATATCCTTCTGGTTGCGATCATGTTCAAGTGTATTAATTGATTATTAATATATCAGATATTTGGCTTGAATGACTTCAAATTCTTGCAATTCGTGCTGATAGCTGGCAATGATCTCGGCGGCGGATTTGCCCGCATCCACCATTTCTCGTAGCTCAGGTCCACCCCAGAGACGATCAGGTCCCCGGGTTGATCGCCAGCCAAATTCGGATGGATACTGATTTTTCGTAATGACCAGAAGATGGATCAGAAAATCAACAGCCCTGAATGCATCGGAATCTGTAACGACAATTTTTACGCCATGTACTAATTCACCTTCAAACAACGGATTCATGGCAGCACCTGGCATATCAACAGGTGTATAGGAAATCGGTTCGACGGTAAAACCTTTGAGCCCGGATTTCATCAACTCCCTCGCTACCAGCTTGGAATCCATATAGGGCGTTCCAACATATTCGAAAGGAAATTCAGTGCCACGACCCTCGTTAATACGAACACCTTCAAGGAGGCAGAGACCCGGGTAGGTCAATGTTTCATTCGTATTGCGCATATTTGGCGACGGGGGCAGCCAATTCAGATCTGTGTCAGACCAGAACATGTCACCCTGCCACCCTTCACATTCCACAACATGAAGCTCCAATGATTCCAGACCACCAATCATTTTCTCGCCAACGATCATCCGGGCCAGCTCACCCATGGACAGTCCATATCGAATGGGAATTTTGTAACGTCCCACAAAACTCTCATAGCCATCATCCAGAACATTGCCGTTTATGCGCCTGCCGATGGGATTTGGCCGATCAAGGATCATAACGGGGATATTATATTTGGCACCTGCTTCCAGAACATAGCCCATGGTTGAGATATAAGTATAAAACCGTGTTCCCACATCCTGGATATCAAAGATCAGAACATCGATCCCCTTCAACATCTCAGGGTTTGGTTCACGCTGGGCACCATAGAGACTATGGATGGGAACACCGGTCGCTGAATCAATCATTCCAGGTATTGCATCACCGCCCTGTTCTTTCCCTCTAAACCCATGCTCAGGTGCAAAGATCGCTTTTATGGTGATCTCTGGGTTGGCAGCCAGTAAATCCACGAGATGCACACCTTTTTTATTGACGGCCGTGTGGTTGGTCACTACACCAACATTTTTGCCCATGAGTGGTTCAAATTTCATCTGTTCCAGCACATCAAGACCTGTGAGGACAATGGCTTTTTCCTGGGGAGGTACTTGCTTGCCCATCTCCTGCATCTGCTCTTCATGAGGTCCTGGTAAACTTTCAGGTCCCGCCGATGGAGCCGATCCACAAGACCAGAATGAGCTAAAGAATATTCCCAGGAATACGTACCGCAGTATTGAATTCATTGTAGCTCCTACTTCAAATAGGTGATTGTTTGAGAGTGGACCATAGAACCATTTTCAACTCTTAAGATATACACACCTGAACCCAGGTTCAAATTGGCGAGACCCGCCATCGATACATGATTTAACCCGGATATGACATTTTGGTCGATTTGCTTTATCAATTGACCCCTCAAATTGAATAAGCTGATGGATACCGTATTCGCTTCAGGTACATCGATATCGATAACAAAGGATCCGTTAAATGGATTTGGATAGGCATGGGATACCTTGAATGCATTGGGATGATTTACGGGCTCATCAATATCGACTGAAGTTTCAAGATAGTCCAGGATCACGGTCATCAGAGAATTTCTGGTATTCTCTGGATAGATGGCCTCAAAGCCAACCCCAAGATAAACGATTCCTCCTAAAGCAGTACTTTCACCAAAGCTTCCAAGATACTGTATACCAGCACCTCCCTGACTATCATAGTCCGCTCCATCATAACGCATATTGTTAGTCGATCCACCGCGAGGTTTGATCCCATCGGGGTAGTCCACATCATAGGTTCCATGGGTTCCATTATCGAAGGTCAACCCGGTCATCCCGGCAAATATCCCACTTGCTATTCCTGAGATGGCATAGGATTGGGTGTCATCCGTGATGTAGTCAGCCTTGAAATAATTGTGGTAAAAGCTTATATCGGCGGCACTACCACTGCCTTCCAGGTCGTAGCCTATTTCAGACCCTGATATGAACATGCGTCCCCCCTGCTCAAGATACGCTTTGATGCGGTCCTGTTCGGTAGGAGAAAAGGAAACGGTAGCAGTAGCTTCCTCTCCACTGATCCAGTCAACGACATCATAATCTGACAAGTCAATTGCATTGGCTTCAACCGCATCATTGCTGGCAGCATCAAATAGCCTGCCGCTGGCCTGGACTGCGCTACCATGCTCAATGATGTAATCAAAA
>CAZVSF010000045.1:0-4161 GCA_964630195.1 uncultured Lentisphaeria bacterium | reverse complement strand
AAATAGCCTGCCGCTGGCCTGGACTGCGCTACCATGCTCAATGATGTAATCAAAATTGTTGACGGTGCCAGAGGTACGTTCAAACCCCTGTACGATGAGGATACTTGATTCATCCTGGATATCAACGGTTGTCCCCAGAACCTCCGAAAAATTACTATTACCAAATGTATTGGAATTTCTGACCTTTAGATAGAGCAATTGTCCCGGCCAGGGATTGGCAAGCACGATATCCGGTGTGGCAGAACTGTCAATCAGGCTATATGTAAGGCCATCCGCACTTGTGTACACCTTATAATGATCTGTGAACGGAGAGTAAGCACACTGAACAGCAACTGAACCATTCCCAAGATTTTTGACCGTAAACCACCGGGAGGTCTGTGGCGGTGCTGTCGCACCAAAAATATCACTGAGTCCGCCCCAGATCTCTGGTCTGCCCCCATCATAGCCCAGTGCCCAGATACCAACTCCCTTGATATCCATATCTCTGGCATATTGATATTTGGTTGCAAGACTGGTAGAATCATCATACCAGACCTGATGCTGTTGACCATTATTGTAGTTGTACCAGGATGCAACCACAGTGCTGTTGTACTGCTTTCCATAGGATTGGGCGGCTGTCTCTGCCGCTGGATACAATACTGCTGAACCAGTTGTATTTGGGGCAACTGGTGCATTCATGGCTGTACTGGTCACCTGCCAATCACGTCCATACCAGGGCAAGCCCAGGATCAGTTGTGAACCATCATTGCCGGTCTTGCTGAGATAGTCCTCAATGGTACGGCTGATATGCCAGCTGGACAATCCACCATACAGGGGCGATATGGGTCCTGCATTATCACTTCCTGACCAATAGTAGCCATAGGCCATGATCATCAGACCATCGCAATTATCAGAGAGGTAGTTGTAATCGTAGGCATTGGACCAATCAACTGACGGCATGGCGATACTGACTTCTGAGCCTGGAATCTCATCGTGGAAGGCCTGGGTCAGATCATGAATGAAGGTATTAAAATTTGCAGTTGCTGAAGATGGCACAAATTCGAAGTCAATATTGACACCATCAGCATTGCCCAATACTACCCTGGAAATAAGATTATCGATGGCAGCCTGACGATAATTGGCATTGCCAAGCAATGTGCCAATACCCTCATTATCAAAATTTGTGACTGTGACGATCACTCTCACTCCGTGGCTATGAGCCAGATCGACAAGACCATTTACAGGCCATCCATTGGCATCGGTGATCGCGCCATTATTTCCCATAGCCAGGCCGAACCAGGCGACATGACTCAGAATATCGTAGACATAATTCTGCCAGGCAGTTCCATTCCAATAGGGATGGTATCCGAATACAACATGGCTGGGTTCTCTTAATGAGCTACGCTGGACAAGATCTCGGGGGTAACCGGTAAACCCTCCCTCCTGGTCAACCTCTACCTGTCCAAACTGGCTGGACTGCAGGGCATGTGGTTTTTCCATCAGGTCCTGTGCTTGAATAGCAAGGGACATCAAACCGATTGCCAGAACTCCAACAAATTTTATGCTTTTAATGAGATCACCTCTGATATGGTTTTAATTGTAAAGCAAATAGGGTTTTCGTAATTCTGCAAAATCATTGAGATCCTTCAACCACTCCTGCTGCATATCCAGTGGATCTCTACCAGCCTGGATATCCTGTTGGATCTTTTTATCTCCCATGACCTTGGTAAACATACCCCAGCGACCCTGATTGGCGAAAAGATCGATCTCGGGATAGAGTTCCTGGTGCACTGCAAGTATTTGCAAGCCAACCAGATAAGGTCTGTATTTCTCCCGATCGGTAACATGCAGTTGGACACCCCCACAAACCTGCCCCTTGTATCGACCATAGTATGGCTTCACAAATGTTGGACGGAACGTGATCCCCTCACCAACCCTCGCTTGGAGTGCCGCAGCAAATTCGTGGGGATTCTTGATCCAGGGTCCACCTGAAAATTCAAAGGGAATGGTAATACCCACTCCTTCGGACAATACATGTAATTCTCCATAGGTACCCGTCGAGATCATCGGAAGAATTGTCTCAGCATCCGGGACATGGGGTGATGTAGGAACCCAGGGCAGCCCCGTGTCGTCAAACCACATATCCCTTGTCCAGCCTTGCATTTTGACAATTTCCAGATCACAATTGATACCATACTCACTGTTGAAGAGCTGAGCCAATTCGCCTGGCGTCATACCATGACGATATGGGATGGGATATCTGCCGACCCCGCTGGCATTTTCGGGTAAAAGCAAATTTCCTTCCATCCGGATGCCATTTATTGGATTGGGTCTATCCAGGATGATAACCTTTTTGCCTTTTGCTGCAGCTGCCTTCATGATATAGGACATGGAATAAATATAGGTGTAGGATCGAACACCAATGTCCTGAATATCAAAGAGGATCACATCCAGATGGGCGATCATCTCCTCAATTTCATCTGGACTCTTGAGATAGGTGGTTAGCGCTTTAATCCCAGAACTTGGTTCAACTTCATCCCCAATTTGATCACCACCATTCTCAGCACCAAATAATCCATGCTCGGGAGACATGATGAGAACGAGGTTAATTTTATGAGGTAATAGATTCACACCATGAACAAGATTGTGATCCACACAGGTTTGATTCGCAAGCAAACCATACTTCAGATCCTTGTCCCATTGCCCGCTATCCAGAAATACTTCCAGACCCGTTTTTACGACTGGTGTCTCAATTGGAGCAACTTTGCCGGGACTTGGCTTCTCAGGTTTGACCGGTGGCTTGACACTTACACAGGCTTGAATGGCGAGAATCAGAACAAAAATAGCAAAGGCGCGATTAATTCTCGTGGAAATGATTTGATTTTGCATAAGCATGTACTCCGAATGTGTGATTCAAACTAGGTTAGTTAAAAGCGTTTACCAACACAAAACAGTTCACCTTTAATGAGAAGCTTCAAGTTTTAATAAATAGCGATGATTTCTGAGGCATGCAGCCCCAGAAATTGAATATTAGTGCATTATCTGAGCTTGGTCAGTGAAGTGCCGGGATAATAATGTTTTAAAATCTCTGGGTATCTGATATGATCAAGAGCCATACCCAGCGCACCCATCTGGCAGAGCCCCACGCCATGTCCCCAGCCAACCCCTTGCAGGATGATATGGTCATCCTTTGCCAGGGATTCAGCATTTTTTACAACAAAGGCTGAGGAATATAAAAATGAATCGCTGAACATCTGGCGAATGCCATATTCTGACTTTACCAACTGCTCTGATGGATTGCCATCTTTATCACTGCCAACTAGGAACAGGTATTTGATCCGGGCACTGGGACCCCGTTCCATGATACGAATATCATCTATTCTGCGCCATGTCAGACTCGTATATTTTTTCAAATTTCTGAGGATGTCTTCCTTAGAGATGGTCTGTTCCCAGCGATAATAGCTGCCACTCACATCAACTTTTCCCAGCATTCCAGCTAGATTTACATGTTCAAAGCGCTTTGAAGAACAGTAAGCCTCGTCATAGGCATAATGTGCTCTGAAATCGTCCACTGCGTATCCCGGTTTTTGGACTGGCGCATCCCAGAGTGGGATCAGGTATGGAACCTTTCCCCCTTCCCAGACAGTGTCATAAGCCTCTACCATGCCCCCGCAATTTTTTGAGTACCGGGCGTCAATGACCTTATCATCATAGACCAATACTTCCCCACGGGTATGTTGAGCTGCCTCCAGAGAGTGATTTGTTAGAAAACTAGTCCCTTGATATCGCTGGCAGCAATCATCATTACACACATCATAGCCATGGGAAAGATGTTTTGCTTCAGCCAGTGCCAGTGACCAGCACCTCGCCACAACTGTTTGTGCAGCAAGTAGATCTGCCGGTGCATCGGAACCCATTTCAGAAGTCGCCACGCAAGCCACATATGCTTCAACATCCACAAAATTGATGATCTTAAGATATCCGTCCTGAACCGATAGCTCAAGCTTGCCAGGCAGATCAACTTCGATCCGTTTCTCCCAATGGAAGCCTCTTCCAGCCACAACAGAGTCAAGGTGAAAGCCATAGGTTGTGGATAGGTTCTCTACCTGATCAGGGCAACTCAAATAAAAGCTGGAACCTGTGATCTCATTGGATAAATGTTTGATGAGAATTGAATCACCT
>CAZVSF010000044.1:0-17730 GCA_964630195.1 uncultured Lentisphaeria bacterium | reverse complement strand
CAGTGGACTTGCACCACCTAGTTATTAACCATGCACGGCACACCAATAAAAAAAGCCCCTGCCAGGGGCTTTTGAACGACATGATCAAATCTTTATAATGTGAGGATCCACTCGACAAGAACAACAATATCAAGGATATCCAGATGATTGTCATTATTAACGTCTGCGACCTCAAATTGGACTTCACTGATTTCTTCCCCGCTCAGGACCCATTCAAGCAGCAATACGGCATCACTGACGTTGAGAATATTGTCTTCACTCACATCACCCTGGACAATACCAAAATTATAGTCAATAGCAGCTACTACATCAATAAGACCAAAGCCACGCGTGTTGTCGGGGGATGTATTCCCATCAGCTGTCATCATAAGCGCTTCGCGAACCATCATAGGTGTCCAATTGGGATGGGCTTCTAAAACCAGGGCACAGGCTCCCGCTACGAGGGGCGTGGACAGACTCGTCCCAGTCGCCGAAATAAAGGCATTGCTGCTATCCGTATCAGCACAGAAAGTAGCAACACCTCTGGCCAGCACTTCAGGTTTGATTCTCCCATCGTATGTTGGACCATGTGAGCTGAAAGACGGCACTGTATTAGATTGGTCCACGGCACCTACAGATATAACTGAATCAGCATCAGCTGGTGCTATCACGTAGTACCAGGAAGTATTTCCTTCATTTCCAGCTGCAGTGACAACCACCATTCCCAGACTTGCTGCATAATCAACACCCCTGGTAGTAATAGCTGATTCTCCATCGAGGTCTTCATAGGTGTACCAATCGAGGTAGCCCAGTGAGCTGGAAGCGATATCTGCACCCAAAGCCTCCCCCCACTCAAGAGCAGCAACAAACAAATCTTCTTCTGCGATAATTTCTTCATTGACAATCTCCGTTTTTGCCAACAAATATTTACATTCATAAGCAGTACCGCGAAGTTCGCCATCAACATATCCACCTGCCGTAGAAGCTGTCCAGGTGCCATGGTTGTGTTGATTTACAGCATCACCCTCCTGGTTGGATGTGATGGAGTCACCCTGAATAAAATCATACTCCGCTACGATTCTTTCCTGCTGAAAAGCCACATGATCGGTATAATAGCCGGTATCAAGCATCAGCAACCAGACATCAGCACCTGTATATCCCATGGAATGGGCTGCAATGGCATTGATCTGTTCGTTTTGTTCATAGCTTGCGCCATAAGTTGCATCCCGGGTATAGATCTCTTCATCCCGAGTGATACGCTTGATCGTCCGCTTGGTTACCTTATGAATTCTTCTGGTCTTTTTTATCAGAACATTATTGCTGAGCTGATCGATATATTCTGGTGGAGCCAAAATAGATACAGCATTCAACCACCTGCTTACAACACGAACTTTTACCTCTGGGCTTAATATTTCATCAATATATGTCGCTGGTACCGGGAGATCCTGATATGTCGGCCCCGTAATTGTTCCGCGCAGTGCACGACGATCCAAAGCACGTTGAGAGAGATGAGGGAATGTGTAATCTGCAGCGTTGAAATTTGCCTGGTCCGTGACTTCTTTGTCATTAAAAAAGACCCAATATGGAAGATACTCCTCTTCCCCTTGACCATAGCAAGCGACGCCACTTAATAGCGTAATTAATAATAAAGTTATGTAGTGTTGCGTTCTACGCATGTCCACCTCGGGTCTAGCCGATAATGTAGGCTACTGTCATACGAGAGCAATATATAATTGCTTTGCACACATATGCCATCTAACAGTAACCATCAATTGAATTTACAGAGCTTTCTGCATGCGTTCTAAAAACGCATCTGCCTTCTCAAAACCCGCTGAGCGCAGGGATGTAAATTCCTTATTATCCTTGAAAAAGATATATGATGGCACACCTTTGATTGAGAATGCATCCAGAATATATTTCTCAAATTCACCAGTGTCCTTCGTCATATCAATTTTGATTGCCCTGAAATTTTTGGAGAGTTTCACTACCTCAGCATCCGGGAAGGTGATTTTATCCATCTCCTTACACGGAATGCACCAGTCAGCGTAAACATCGATCATGATTGGCATGTCAGTTGCCATCAAGGCTTCCAATTCTGTCTGACTCGTAGGATGTTCCCACGCAATACTCTCTCCCATATGTTCTGGTTCAGGAATGCCCATCCAGGTTCCCAAAATAATAAGGATGATCGCTATAAACTGTTTGATCCGGTTAAAGGTCAAATTTCCCTCAGCACTCTTCTCAAACATGATGAGGTATGTACCCGCACCAATCAGGAACAGAGCCATCACAAGGCTCGCATAAGCACCAAGAAGCGGCATAATGAAATATATAGCCATGGCTATCAGAACCAGTCCAAAGATGACCCTGACCCCGATCATCCAGGTCCCGGAACGGGGTAAGGATGAGAGTTTGCTGGAATACATTGCCAGGAAGAGATAGGGAAGCCCCAGACCCATGGCAAGGGTGAAGAACATTGTAAACCCGAGAACGACACTTTGCTTGGCAGCAACATAGGTCAACAAGCCGATGACAAATGGGCCGACACAGGGGGCAGCTACAATTCCCAAGGTCAATCCCATGAAGAATGATCCAAAAATACCTGCTTTGGATTGGCTGGCAGCAGTCATCAGGCCAGTAGGTAGACGAAATTCATAGACACCAAACATGGAAAGCGACAAACCCACCAGTATTGCAGCAATGCCAATGAGTACGGCAGGATTGGTCAACAAGGCACCAAATAATCCGCCTCCCAACGCTGCAACCACCCCAAGAATTGAATAGGTGACGGCAATACCCAATACATAGGCAAGCGCCATCCAGAATGTACGCCCCTTGCTGGACTCTTGCCCACCAAAGAAACTGATTGTAATGGGAATTAAGGGGTAGACACAGGGGGTGAGATTTAAGGCAAGTCCCCCAAAGAAAATGATAAAGAATGTAAGAAATATTCCATAGTCGTTTACCAGTCCGGAGATCTCATCATCCTCAGTCTCTTCGGTCACAGCAGTTTCCACCGTGGATACGTTTCCAACCTTTGAGAATAGTTCAGAATGGGTAGCCATTCTCTGAGCCGGATCATCTGCCAGGGGGAGTTCAGCCGAAAAATTAATAGCTGCCGGGATCAAACATTTATTATCATCACAGGCTTGGTAATAAACCTCTCCACTAATGGACAGCGAAGATTGAGCACCCCTATCTATCTCCAGGGTGGTGTAAATAATGATTTGTCCCCCATAGACTGCCGCAGGTTCATCCACACCAGCGACTGCGATCTTATCGGCATGAGGATAAGTCCATTCACCTACCTTAAAATCCTGACCATCGGATATGATGGATGGCGATACAGGAATGGTGAATTCATCATTACCCATGGGCGCATAAACATGCCAGGGATGTTGAATATCAACGATCAACGCAACATCAAGCGTTTCGCCAGCCAATGCTGCGCTCTGACTGGATATAAATTCTGCACTGAGAATCTCTTCTGGTGCCTCTTGTCCCCAGCCTGCAATGGAGAATAGAAATAAATTAAAAGCTAATAATGTTTTAAAGTATTGACGCATGATGGTTATAAATCCTTACTCGTTTAGAGTTTATCCCAATACCTGGGCAAAGAGATTTTTCAATTTCCCCAGCTGAGGGTGTTGTCTTTGATACCAGGCATCATCAAAAGTTACGCGACGTTCATCAAAAGCTGCTGCTCCCCGGTCAACAAATATCTCCCTTTGGTCATACGCTGACCAGTGAACCCCCGGCATTTCTGGCAGCAAAAGTACATCTGCTTCCCTGTTTAACATGTCACGATAATGACAGGATCGAATGTTCTCACTCTGGCTCATGATGGCCATGGCATTGTCCATTTCAGCAATGGGATTGATGTCCTGGCCCACATCAACAGCCAGGACAAAGTCAGCACCCATATCCCGGGCCAAGCGAATAGGTACCTGTTGCGTAACACCACCATCGACAAGCGTTCGACCGCCATATTTCACCGGTGGTAAAAAGCCAGGGATGGCAATGGATGCAAGCACGGCTGGCAACAAGGGACCCTCTGTAAAATAAACATCCTCCCCCGAGTACAGATCGGTGGCCACAATTCCCAATTGAGTTTCGGCATTTTCCCAGGAATCTTCCGTGAGCACAAGTTTCACGACGTCTTCAACCCGGTCACCGGGGACCAGACCAGGTTTTGAATGTGCCAGGTTGATTACAATTCTATCTTGTATGGCGGCTGACACCTGGTGCCAGAAAGATTCACCCCCTCTGCCCTTCACATTGATCAGATGCATGCCAAGTTTATGAAATTCTTCACTCCCAGTCATGCGATCCAGTTCGTCCCAGGTCGCATCAGCACTTCCTGTTTTGATATAGGTAGCAGCTACGAGGGCTCCCATGCTGGATCCCGTGATGAAATCAGGTTTTATCCCAATTTCTTCAAGTCGACGGAGTACCCCGATATGGGCGAATCCACGAGCTCCCCCACCACCAAGGGCCAGACCAAATTTGGGTAGGGACATAGTTTACTTCGGCACATCCTCTGGGTTAATCAGGCTGGTTTTTAGAATGGTGACAGATTCCAGGGGATTGTCACGCGCATCACGTGGCAGCTTAGGAATCTCGTCAACAACATCCATACCCTTTACAATTTTTCCGAAAACGGTATAACCGCCATCCAACTGGCTCAATCGCGCGAGGCAGAAATAAAACTGACTGGGACTGGACATTCTGTCTGGATTGACCTGGTCAGGTTGACGTGCAGCACCCAGGGTGCCTCTCAGGTGAGGTTGGCCGATTTCAGCAGGAATTTTCTCGCCTATACCACCTTGTCCATCATCCATTCTGTCATCATTATCCCGCGTGTTGGGGTCACCTCCCTGAACAACAAATCCAGGAATAACGCGATGAAAGTATATCCCATTATATGCGCCCTCAGCAGCCAGCTTTTTAAAATTTGCAGCGTGCAGTGGGGTGTCTTCCTCATACAGGTCGATATATATATCACCCATACTGGTCTCCATTTTCACGTAGGCAGTTTCAGGATCAACGGGTTTTTTACCACAGGAAATAAAAAATACTACCCCGATGAGGACCAAAGCAAATCTGATATTAAATCTTTTTCTCATTTTTTCTCCACTTCAATAGTTTTTGATGGTTCATCCTGTCCAGCCAGGAAAATATCCAATTGTCGCTCCTGTCTTTTTGTCACTACAGAAAGCGCAAGATCAGGATCATTATTCTTTTCACTCAAATGAGCAAGCATTACGCCATTGAGCTTGCCAAGCTCCCCAAGTAAAGCGATAAATTCCGCGCTGTCTAGATTCGATAAATGACCGACTCTACTATCCACGCGTGCTTTAAGGTGGGGTGGGTATACACCGTTCCACAGCATATCCCGGTCGTGGTTGGCTTCCATAACCATAAAATCAACTTTGCGCATAGCCAGAAAATTATCTTCCGTGACTGTGCCAAGATCCGTGAGATATCCCAGACTAAGATCACCACTTTCCACCACAAACCCTGTTGAACTTGCTGAATCATGCAAGGTGGGTACACTGGTGACTTTTAACGATCCTAATTGCATGACTTCATTCATCTCAAAATGACGCATTCTTTCTGATCCGCTAAATTTTTTCGCGCCAGCTCGTCTGGTGGCAGGATGCATGAGCAAAGGCACCTTGTGTCGGCGGGATAAAATGCTGGCTCCCTTGATGTGATCGCCATGCTCGTGGGTGATCAGGCAGACCTCCAGATCATCCGGATCCAGGTCGACCAGCTGCATCCTGCGGCGTATCTCGGCACCACTAAATCCAGCATCGATGAGGATCATGGTATTTTCATTATGGACAACGCAGGCATTGCCTCCGCTACCACTACCCAACATGATCATTTTCAGCATTTATCCAGGTCTATCCTTTGCATTTCAGGCAGTTAAACCAATTTTTTCAAATTAGGATGTGCTTGAGTCAATTCAACTAAAAACTATTGGCTTAGCCTATGGCATACTTTTAAACTTGGACGCCATGCCGCAATTGGAATTTTTCAAACCCCCAGCAAAAGCACCCGTTCGATCTGAGATCGCTCTCATCGCTGCTACCCTAAATTTTCAGGTACAATTGATTCAGGCACTCTCTGCCAAAGATGCTGATCAGGTTATTAAAATTTCTCAGGGGCTGGTCAAACCTTTTGGTGCCGCCACTGCATTTACAAAGAAAACGGTCTGGAAATATTTTAATCATCCACACACCCTGCCCTTTGTCGGTGTGCTACGGGGCGAGATCATTGGCTTTCTGGTCGGGGTGCCGCTTGAAAATTTTAGCGATGAGCAATGGGCATCCCTTGACCCCACGCTGGGTAGTCATGAGACTATCTATACCTATGCATTCATTTTTGAGAAGAAACACCAGGGACAGGGTTATGCCAAGATGTTGAAAAAAGTCTATCTCAACTGGCTAAAAAAACGTGGGTATCTCTATGTTTCTGGTCACGTACAAGAGGGGATATCCCAGAAGTTTTCCCTGCATACCCGGGTCCTGCAAAAATACCCAAATTGGCACGATACTGGCAAAGTCTTCGAGTACTATCAGCGCCCTTTGCGCTAATTGAAATTGACTCTAGCTGATACATTCTCACGGAGGGATTTGTGTTCAATAAACTAATTGTGTCGTTGATGCCCCTTGCTCCCAGATTTATTGTTAAAATGATCTCAAAGCGCTATATCGCCGGCGAAGACACCGCCTCTGCTATGGCCACCTGTAAAAAGCTCAACGAGCAAGGGTTCATGACCACTGTTGATATTCTAGGTGAATCGGTAAGCTCTCATGAACAAGCCAGAGCTGCCCGCGATTCATATCTCGATTTGATCAAAGAGGTCGCGAAAAATAAAATATCAAAAAATATCTCCCTGAAGCCAACGGCACTGGGTCTGGCTCTCTCCACTGATCTGGCATTTGAGAACATCACTACAATCGTGAAAAAAGCACACGACTCTGGCGTCTTTATCCGCATAGATATGGAGAATTCACCGTACACGGATCGGACACTGGAGATCTATATGCGCTTACGGGATCAATATCCTCAACTGGGAACAGTGATTCAGGCTTATATGCGTCGTAGCATGGATGACGTTGGCAATGTAGCAAGAAGCTCGGGTAATTTGAGAATATGCAAGGGGATCTACAAAGAGTCTGAGGAAATTGCCTATCAGGATCCTGATGAAATACGCCAGAATTATCTCAAACTCATACGCGAGATGCTTGAGCAAGGTGCTTATGTTGGAATTGCAACCCATGATCCCTATTTAATTGATGAGTCACTGAAACTTATCGATGCGCTTAAAATATCCCCCGACAAATACGAATTCCAGGCGCTCCTCGGTGTACCTATTGTTCGTCAATTGGTAGGGCTGGTTCAGGCCGGACATCGCGTCCGCATATATGTCCCCTTTGGGAGTGAGTGGTATGCCTATTCCAGTAGGCGACTCAAGGAAAATCCAGATGTTGCCGGTTATGTGCTTAAGAATATCTTTGTGAAAAACTAATGACAGATCCCTATCAAATTCTACTGAGCTGCAAAACGATTGCAGTTGTAGGAGCTTCTCCAAACCCTTCGCGTCCCAGCCATTGGATTAGCAAATACCTCATGGCAGAGGGCTATACGGTCATCCCTGTTAATCCGGGTCATGATGAACTATTTGGCCTGAAGTGTTATCCTGATGTAGAGAGTATTGAAGGGGATGTTGATCTGGTGAACATATTCAGACGATCTGATCAGGTTGTTCCAATTGTGCAAAGTGCTCTGAAAAAAGCCGGGCTAAAGCTGGTCTGGATGCAGGATAATGTGTATAACGAAGCAGCCGCTCAACTGGTGAAAGATGCTGGCATTCCTGTCGTAATGAATGACTGCATCTATCGAGTACACCGGCAGATCAAGTAGGTTCTGGATCAGCTGGAGCGCTGTCCCCAATTTAATTTCTTCCGAAGTTTCTCATAAAATGTATTGTCCTGGGCGATCACCAGCTGGATCCGATAGGAGCTGGGACGAATTCTAATTCTTAAACTGCCATCTATTTCCCGGGTATTCTTGCCATCAATATGCAAATGGGCTTTTCCTTCTGGATGAGATAATCTGATGTAAATATTTTTTTCACCCGTCAGGAGAATAGGTCTGACCGAAAGGGTATGGGGCGAAATCGGCGTAATGGAAATGGCCTCTAGACTCGGGTCAATGATGGGACCTCCGGCTGATAAGGCATAGGCGGTCGAACCAGTGGGTGTTGAAAAGATGAGACCGTCAGACAAATATCTGTTCAGCAATTCCTCGTCAACTCTCACTTCGGTTGCCAGCAGATTGAATATATCGGCCCGTTCAATCACCACATCATTTAAAGCCCAGAGCGTCTCTTCACTGCCATCACTGAATTCCAGTCTGCAATTCAGAACCATGCGCTCTTCGATCTGATAGTGTCCGCGAAGGATATCATCCAGTCCTTTACGCCAATCACGCTCCAGTGCAGTGAGAAAACCTAGACTCCCCAGATTGATACCAAGAATGGGTATGGGTGTTCGCATGACTGCCTGCGCTGCTGAGAGTAGCGTTCCATCACCACCAATAGATATAATAAAATCAGCATCCCTGGGAATCTCTTCTTCACCAATAAGATTGACCTCAGGTTTATCACATTCAATCAGTTCGGCAAAACTGTCAAGCATGAAGAGCTCGTGCCCTTCATCTAATAGCTTGAGAAGAATCTCGTCAACATATGACCTGATTTCTCCATCACTTTGAAAACCCCAAATTGCAAATTTCATGGTATCCCCGGGAAGATCTTTAGTCCAGCGCCTGTTTTTCGAATCCGCCTGCTGACTTTGAAACAAGTTTTTCAATTTTTTGGCGGGCAGAATCCAGACGTTCTCGACAGAGTTGAATCAATTTAAGAGCACGTTCATTCTGTTTGATGGCATCATCCAATTTAAGATCGCCACTTTCCAACTTTGCAACCAGAGCTTCCAGCTCCTCCATGAGATCCTCGAATGATTTGTCTTTTTCAGTCATATTCAAATTTAGAAACTCCCTCCGCTTGATGTCACTTTATTTTTCTTTTTTTTACCTCACTGGCCACTGAGGTTACCTCCCCATCCTGCACACGCATCTGCAGTACGGTGCCATCAGACACCTGATCAATGGATCGGATAACTTCTCCATCGCTTCCACTTATGACTGCATATCCATTTTCCAGCAGGCGAAGTGGGTTCAAAGATTCCACACTGGTGTACAAATTATCCAGCCTGGCGGAGTATCTGGAGATGGCCTCAGCCATGGAACGAATCGATCGATCTTCCATTTGATCCAATTTCTGAATGGACTGCTCAATCATCAACTCGGGTTTTTTAAGCGCATAGGATCCAGCTATTGAGTCCAATCTTTGAGCATATCTTTCTATCGTTCTAACGACGGTTGATTCTAGTGATTGCTCAACCTGGTTAAACCAACGTTTAAGCTCCAACTGGTCAGGAACAACCAGCTCAGCAGCCGCTGATGGTGTTGGAGCCCTATGATCAGCCACAAAGTCAGAGATGGTCGTATCGGTTTCATGGCCAACAGCGCTGACAACAGGGATATCTGAACTAGCGATGGCCCTGGCGACAATTTCCTCATTGAAAGCCCAGAGATCCTCAAGGGAGCCACCACCACGACCCACCAGAAGGACTTGACATTCATTCAGCCTATTCATTTCCCCGATGGCCTGTGCGATTTCCTTCGCGGCGCCTTCTCCCTGTACTTTCACAGGAAACAGGATGACCCCGGCCAGGGGAAATCGACGACCCAGAATATTGATCATATCGCGTATAGCAGCGCCAGTTGGAGAGGTAACAATCCCTATCTTACTGGGGTATGAGGGCAAATTCTGTTTTTTTGACGGCTCAAAGAGTCCCTCAGTCATCAATTTCTTTTTGAGGTTTTCGAAGGCCAGATGCAGATCGCCCTGACCTGCAGGCAGCATTTGATCCACTATCAATTGATATCGACCTTGCGGTGGGTAAACAGAGATCCTGCCATGGACAGTAATTTCCATGCCATGAGCTGGCTCAAATCTCACCGAGTCGTTCTGTCTCCGGAACATCACACTGCTTAATTGTGCACCGTTATCCTTCAGACTGAAGTACCAGTGCCCGGAACTATGGCGAGTTAAATTTGAGATCTCTCCCTTGACCCAGACGGATGAAAAGCTCTGTTCAAGGGTATTCTGAATCTGGCCCGTGATTTGGGAAACTGAAAATGTGTTGTTTAGCTCGGGTGATTGAGCCATAGGATTTTAGAACAAAAAGAGGGTGGCAAAACGCATTCCGCCACCCTCTATAAATGATTTTAAGAAAGTCCTAACGGATCTTTTTCTTTTGTCGGTTGGAGCGCAAACGCTTTTTGCGTTTATGTGTTGCGATCTTACGCCGCTTCCGTTTTTTTCCACAAGGCATGTAGCTTCTCCTCTTTCAATGCGGCGCGAATATAAGAGCCCAACCATAGTCCACAAAGTAATTTATAGAAGTAAACTTGCGCTATTCTCTAGCGAGGAGCGATTCATTTACACGGTCGCGAAGCAAGCGGGAAGGTTTGAAAACAGGGACATATCTGGCTGGTAGATTCACGGCTTCGCCAGTTCCAGGGTTTCTGGCTTGCTTGGGAGCTCTTTTTTTGACTCCAAAGCTGCCAAACTTTCTGAACTCGACGCGACGGCCATCAACCATTGATTCAGCCAGGGTTGTGAGAAAGGCATCAATCACGGCCTCAGTTTCAACTTTTGTTAAACCGGTCCCACCCGAGATGATATCCACCATATCTGCTTTGGTCATGCTAGTCTCCTTTGTTAATAGGGGATACGATATTGCAATTTAATACTTGAAGACGATTCCCAACCCGGTATGGCTGAGGTCACATCATCTTTGATAATTGTCCACCATGATCTTTTAGGCACAGCGGGATATTGAAGCTTACTATCCAATGGAATACCTGCTGCAAGGCACAATGCGTGGCGTGCATCTTCAAAAGTGCCCAGGGCATCCACGAGTCCAGCATGAAAAGCCTGCCTACCTGTAAACACTCTTCCATTACCCAATTGCTGCATATTGATCTCGTCTATCCCCCGCTCCTGAGAGACAACATCGGTAAACTGTTCATACACGTCATCTATAATACCCTGGAAATAAGCCTGCTCTTCAGCACTCATTTCCCGGAAAGGTGATCCAGCATCCTTAAATTCCTGAGATTTTACAGTCCGCATCCCTACGCCAACTTTTTGCATGAGGTCAGAATAAATTGGAAATTGCATGATCACGCCAATACTTCCAGTAAGTGTACCTTCATTGGCGAAAATGCTATCGGCACCAAGTGACGCGTAGTAGCCACCTGAGGCTGCCACACTGGACATGCTTACAAATATGGGTTTCTCGCTTAGCTCACGCACATTCCGGATAGCATGGAATAATTCCTGGGATGGTGCTACCTGACCTCCAGGAGAGTTGATGGGTATCAAAATTCCAGCGATCCGCTTATCCGTAGAAAAGTTGTTTAATGTGGATATCCACTTCCTTGAATTATTTATTTCGCCTTCGAGGGGTAGGACGGCAATACGCTTCCCGGTATCCATCCAGCTTGAGTTGCTACCCTTCCGGGATACTGCTATCATCAATATGACCAACACTGCAATAACTACGACACCATAGAGACGATTTTTATTTTTGTACTGATTATCCATTATTCTTTTTCGTATATATGGTCAGTTTTTGTCCCGGGTATATATGCTGGCCATATCTCAAGCCATTCCAGTACCTGATTCTTTTGGCACTGGTATTAAAATCTTCAGCAATTTGACCCAAGGTATCACCCTTCTTCACCGTATATGTTTTTTTTGCATAATCAGATGCAGGAGGAGAAGTGCTCTTGGATGACTTATTTCTTGTTGAAGATGCATAATTTTTCGGTGCAGGTATGACAAGTTTTTGCCCAACTGAAAGCCTGTTTCGATTTTTAATTCGATTTGCCTGAACCAGTTTGGTCAATGATACATTGTATTTTCTGGCGATCACCGACAAAGTTTCACCACGACGAACATAGTGTACCTGGTAATCAATTTTATCTGAAGTAGGTATTGAAGCCATGGTGCTGGAACTGATAGACCCCTTCCCAAGCGGAACCTTTAGCTGATAGGGTACTTTGGAAGGAGGTGTCACACCCTGTCTCAATTCTGGATTATACGCTTTCAGATCCTGGTAATTAACTCTGAGGGCAAAGGCGATTTTGTCAAGATCCAGACTCCGGTCAATATCAACAATTTCATATTCCCAGTCCACAGGCTCATCCACATGAAATCCATAACTTTCAGGATCGCTGCCAATAATTGCTGCTGCAAGTACGGTTGCGACATAGTTTCGGGTCTGTCGGGGCAAGGTGATCATTCGCCAATAGTCTCGATGACCTTCTCGACGAATGGTTCTCCGAACCCGTGATTCACCCGTATTATAAGAGGCCATGGCCAGATACCAGTCATCGAACTCATCGTGGAGATCTTTTAAATATTTTGCAGCTGCATGTGTGGATTTAACCACATCTCTCCGTTCATCAACCCACCAGTCTCGTTTTAGCCCATACCGGCGGCCGGTAGCTGAAATAAATTGCCAGGGTCCCACAGCATGTGCATATGAGTATGCTTTGGTATTCAAGCCTGATTCTATCATGGCCAGGTATATGAGTTCTTCAGGCAAACCGTAGGAGGCCAGGATGGGTCTGATCGTCCTCGAATAGAAAGAATATCTATCCAGCCATATTTGAAATTCCTTGTGTTTTCGATGCTGAAAAAGATTGATCATGGTCTTCACGCGGCTATTCAAGATCAAAGGAAGATGTCCATCACGATCATCCACGACCATAAAACTCACATCGGCATCGAGAGAATCAAGCAAATCACTCATCCTGGAGAGTTGATCTTTCAGGGAAGGTTGACCGAGAAGATCCTGTAATTCCTGACTGATGTATCCATCAAAATCTGTTGATGCCAGTTCACTGAGCCCTGAGACCATTTCACTGATTTCCTCGGGCATGGGCTCATCGATCTCTTCAATGGCTGCCAGCGTTGCTACGAGACGCTCCACTTCAAACTGAACACCCAGGGTATCTCGTGCAACGATCATTAAACGGGCATCCGCATAGTACCTTTTGGCTTCCTGAATAAAGTATTCTAACAGAAAATCATCATCTTCAAGATCAACCGGAGGTTTAATCATCTGCCCCATACTCAGCATGCTCGGTATGGGCATCAGCTCGGCCGAAATGGCCTGAATGCCTGTGAGCAAAATAAAGCTTATAGTGATCTTTTTGATCAAAGAAATATTGATTAGACTCATAATGGGAGAGAAGATAGAATTAAGCTTATCCGATAACAAGCTCAGAATCAAGCTCTTATAACTTTTATATCATCCTGTGATTTAATTGAGTTGTGTTAAAGTGTGATGGGATTGGGCTAAAGGACACTCATAGCAGGTGTTGCTACGACAATACATATTCTTCCAACTGAGCATGCCCTGTTGTTGAGCGATTGTTTGCACCTCTGAAAGCCCCATGCTTTGCAACATATGTTTTTCAAGTCCATAGTGCCTGAATACATGCATCAACTCCCATAGTCCAAACCCCTTGCGTCCCCCAATGCAGGGAGCCAGAATATTGACAACCCATTCACGGCAATGGTTGATTGAGATGCCTATTTTATGCAATTCTGAAAATTCTGCGTCCCAGGCTGTCCAGGTCGTGTGCACTTTTGACACCCAGTGTTCCGCCCTGGTCAGCCGCTCTAATTGCTCAATCATATGGGGTTGCTTTGCAAGTGGATGACGATTTGGAAAAGAAAAGTTACTCCCCTGCCAGGGCCGAGTATCTGGCCATGTTTTCATACCAAGCATGCTTGCCATTTGTTGGAGGGTCTGGTGCCTGGCAATCCCACCAGCAATAATTTCAAGCATCCCGAGATAAAGAGGGTCAAATCCATGATCTCCCTGTTTGAGCGATTCAATATGCTGCTCTTTATCTTTAAAACGATCCAGAGCGTGGTGAATGAGTTCTTCCTGCCCAACAGGACGATGTGCTATGCAATTGGTTGCCCCCATCCGCTTTTGATCGACCACAAGGGTTGGGATATCAGGTCCACCCGTTCCGCCGCTGATGACATGTAAAATCACATCCCGGTAGCGTTCATCATTCTGGTGCCCATGCGTATACCAATCCCTTGCCCTGGTATGCATCTCTACAGAACCACTTAATTCCAAATCATCGAAAATTATTCTGGCATGATATATATCAGGTCCAGGTCCGTCATTCCGTTTCCCCTTATCCAAAAGGATCAGACGTTGACCTTCAGTGGTCTGTAGACGCTCCATTTTCTCAGACTGATGAAGCCACCATCTGACCAGATCGCTCTCTATAATATCCCAACTAAACTGTCTTCCTTCAGCAACATGAAACTGCTGAGGGAGTAATCCACCATAATGCATCCAGTTTTCCTTTGTTTGGGAGAAATTAATCAGAGTTGCTCAAGGAAGAAGAACAATTACTACCCATATTAAGGCTATTTTGCAGGTGCCTCATAATGCGTTTTGAAGAGCGTCTCAGCATCGTTGATATAAGCTTGCCTGGTGTCAACATCATATGCTTTGGGATCCATTGGCGGCAGAATCTTTAGCTGAATGGTCGTGGCCCTTATACGTTTCTCTTTTTTATGCTTGGCTTTGTAAGCGCCATTGATGATTACCGGGACAATTGGGATACCAGTTTCAAGGGACAGGATGAATGCACCCTTTTTAAAGCGTTGTAATTGACCATCTACACTCCTGGTTCCCTCGGCAAATATGACCAGGGAATGGCTCTTATCTTGCTGCATCTGGAGCGCTACCTGCTCCATGACAGCCAACGCAGCACGATGGTTTTTTCTATCCACAAAATAATGACCCGCCGCCCACATCGCCCAGCCAAAAAAGGGAACATACTTGAGCTGCTTCTTGGCGAGCATGCCGAGTTTATTCTTTACTCCCCAATAAATTGAGGGGATGTCAAAAGCGGAGGTGTGATTTGCGATAAATATGTACTGACCCTTTTGGTCAATATTGTCTGATCCTTCAATCTCAAGTTTGACACTGGATATTTTTAGCACGCCCCAGGCCCATATGCTCCCCACCTTGTGAGAGATGTGCCCCTTGCCATCGATTAGTTTTCCGATAATAGTAAGGGGAATACAGAGACCTGTCCAAAGGGAGACGGTACCGATGATCAGATAGTAATGGAGCATAGATCTACTTCAGGTGTATTCCTGCCGAACCCATATACGGTGCTAGAATCTCAGGAAGGAGTACACTACCATCGGCTTGTTGATAGGATTCCAACAGGGCAACCAGCAAGCGAGGTGTGGCAACCCCGGAGCCATTGAGCGTGTGCAGGATTTGCACCTTCCCCCCGCCTTCTGGTTTGTACCTTATCCCACCTCGACGGGCTTGAAAATCTTCGAAATTTGAGCAACTGGAGACCTCCAACCATCTGGATTCCCCCGGTGCCCATAGCTCCAGGTCATAGCATTTTGCTGCCGCGAATGAGAGATCACCTGTGACCAGCTCGATCACGCGATATTCCAGACCTAGCGCTTCCAGGATATCTTCTGCGTCTCGTCTAAGTTTTTCTAATTCATCATAAGAATGCTCAGGATGCGTAAATTTCACCATTTCAACTTTGTTAAACTGATGCAGACGCAGAAATCCCCTGGTATCCTTCCCATAGGAACCGGCTTCCCGCCGAAAGCAGGATGAATAGCCACAATATCGAATGGGTAAACTCTCCTCAGCAATGATTTCAGCCTGATGGATGTTTGTAATGGGTACTTCTGCTGTGGGTATCAGGTAAAGTTCATCCTGGGGCATTTTATACATATCATATTCGAACTTTGGCAATTGACCCGTGGTTGTCATACTCCGGGCATTGCTAACGACAGGGGGCAATATTTCTGTATATCCATGCTTGTCGATATGAAAATCCAACATGAAGTTTATCAGAGCCCGTTCCAATCTGGCACCCCGCCCCGTAAAGAGAGGAAATCCTGGCCCTGCTATTTTGGTTCCCCTGGGAAAATCAAATAGACCTAATGACTCCCCTAGTTCAAGATGGGTCAGCGGTTTAAAATCTGGTTGGAATCTCTCTCCCCATTCCTTTACTACTGGATTTTCTGAGGCATCAGCACCCACAGGTGCAGAATGATGGGGCAGGTTGGGGACCTCCAGCATTCGTTCATTTAGCTTCTGTTCTATTTCTCGCTGCTGATCATCTAAGGCTTTGATGCGCTGCCCAATCTCCCGCGTTTTGGTGATCAGGTCAGAGGCGTCCTGTCCAGCCTTCTTCCGAGTGGCAACATCACGTGAAACCACATTGCGATCATGCTTCAGGACTTCGACTTCAGCAATCACTCCTCGGCGGTTTTGATCCAATTCCAAGATCCGGTCAATATCTATTTCAACATTTTTATTCCGAATGCCCTGCTTGACCAATTCTTTATTTTCTCTAATAATTTGGATGTCTAACATTGTCTAAATCCTGCCATGGTTATTCAATCTTCAATAAGGTAATGCAAATATAAATACTGTTTAGTCGATGTAAACTATCTACTTCCCGAACCCGTAAACATAACATAAATGGTATACATGATTATTTTGAAATCCAGTCGCAAAGAAATGTTCTCTAAATAGAAGAGATCATATTTCAATTTGATTCTGGAAGCTTCCAGGGTTGTGTCATAACCCTGCTTCACTTGCGCCCAACCAGTGATCCCCGGTTTAACCTGATGCCGTCTCGGGTAGAGTGGATAGAGTTCAGTGATCTTATCAACAAAATATTTTCGTTCAGGTCGGGGACCTACCAGACTCATTTCATTTCTTAAAATATTGATTGCTTGAGGTATTTCATCCAATCTCAAATGCCTGAGGATCTTGCCCACTTTGGTTATTCTGGGATCTGCTTCAGTGGCCCAAACAGGACCCGTATCTGCCTCAGCATCCTGGATCATGGTCCTGAATTTGACAACTTTAAAGGACTTCCCATTTTTCCCTACACGATCCTGGGCAAAAAGCACAGGACCCCTGGAGTCCAGTTTTATGGCAATTGCAATGATCACCAGAAATGGAGAAAGCAGAGTAAGAGCCAGCACAGCAATAAAAATATCGAATAATCTTTTTGCAGCTCTTTCCCAGAGGGGCATATAGTCTGGCATGATATCGATGAGCGGAATGCCATGGAGCTGTTGGGTTCGAGCCAAGCCTGAAACCGCGTCAAACATATCGGGGTTTGTCTTGATACCGACCCTATGATCCTGTAACAATCGGATGATATCGATGGTTCGGTCATGATGATCCCGTTCAAGCGCCAGGATCACCTCATCTATACTCAGTTCATTGATGATCTTGGAAATATCCTTTAATTCGCCCAGAACGGGGACAAGCAATCGTGATGATTCAACATCGGCCTCACCCTCCATCCTGATAAACCCTACGGGTAAATAACCCGATCTGGGATTGGGGAAAAAGGCATCCTGAACCATGAGTCCCCTTCTATTAAGACCCACGATGAGCGTCTGCGCCAAGCCCTTGCCTTTTTGCAGTAAGTTCAGGTGCGTAGACCGAATTATCAATCGACCAAAGCTGATGAGAGCAAGCAGGCTAACCCCATAAAAAA
>CAZVSF010000043.1:13431-17782 GCA_964630195.1 uncultured Lentisphaeria bacterium | reverse complement strand
CATCCAGATGCGGCTGGGAGGCGTGGGTGATAAAGAATTGGCTGCCATTGGTTCCAGGACCGGCGTTCGCCATGGAAAGCACATTGTCAATGTGGCGATTTGGATTGCCTTCAAATTCGTCTTCAAACTGGTAGCCTGGACCACCCATTCCTGTTCCAGTCGGGTCGCCGCCCTGGATCATGAAGTTGGGGATCACACGATGAAAGCTTACGCCATCATAATATCCCTGACGTGCCAGAAAGGTGAAATTGTTCACCGTTTTTGGTGCATGGGCTGTAAATAGATCCAATTTCATGCTGCCTTTGTTGGTTACAATTTCTACGGAGTAATTCTTGCTTGTGTCGATTTGAAGTTCAGGTGCTTCATTCCATTGTTGTGACATGTGTTTATATCCTTAATTGGTTCATTTTTCAAAATTGTCCCCTACAAAGTATGCAAAGCAGACGCATCCCCAATCAAATAAGCAAGGACTGAACTTTGAGCTCGCCTGTAGGGTTTTAGCGTTGTAAGTGAGGACCTATCTAAATATCCAATTCAGTGACAAATCCACAGAGGTTTCGACCAGCCCTCGCCAAGAACTTCGGCAAGGCAAGCGAGCTTAACCACCGGGGAGGTGGTTGCTTAGTTTTTTGTTGGTCCCATGCCCCAACTATATTCCAAGGCTAATTATTTACAAAAGCAGATGCAACAAGGGGAAGTTCGATGGCCGATTCGTTTGTGTGGTTTGGATATGATCATATTATGGCTTTGCTTGTCATTCTGGGTGTGGCTTTGGGACCGCCGCTGATCCTACGGCAATTAAACAGCAGCAAGGTAAACGAGGTTTTTGCCAGATGGTTGGGTTGGGTCATGCTGGTCTACTTCGTCCTCAAACATCTTTATGGCCCCTTCGGTTTGGGGGAAGCCTGGCAGATCTGGTTGCCTTTGCATATGTGTCAGCTGGGACACATGCTGATCATTTACTGTCTTTTGACCGGCAAGCGGGGCTTCTATGTGAGCATCCTGTATTTTTGGACTTTCGCCGGAGCTTCAATGGCCCTGCTAACCCCTGACCTGCTATATGGCTGGCCTGACCCCAACTATATCATGTATATGATCACCCACGGTCTCCTGTTATTAGGTGCGCTTTATCTTACGGTGGTTGAAGGTTTACGACCAAGCGCTGCGGACATATGGAAGGTGCTCAAGGTCTCCATTTATGTCATGCTGGCTGTTCTTCCGTTGAATTATGTCATCGGTGGTGGCGCGAATTATATGTATTTACGTTTTCCGCCAGTGGCGGGTTCACTCATGGACCTGTTGCCAGCCCCACCGCTGCATATTCCATTCTTCGTCCTCCTGGCATATATCCTGTTCTGGGTGGTATATCTCCCCTATGTGGTCATGGATATGTTGCCGGATTCAGACCCGGAATCGACTTAAAAGAGAATCCTGTGCCCAGGGCGATTGCCATAACCACAGGATTCGATATGATGTAAATTCTCTTACAATTGGGTACTAGCTGTTTGCCTGCTTTTTATCCAGCAAGCCCATAAATGCTGGCAGGATAATGACGGTGGTGAAAAAGCAAGCCCCAACCCCCAGGATCAACGCATACGAGAGACTGGCATAGCCACGATACGCCGAGAATACCATCGAGCCAAAAGCCAGCATGGTCGTCACGGTGGTAAGCAAGATGGCTTTTCCCGTACTGGCAAAAACGAGAAAAGCTGAGCGCGGTCCTTCAAGACGCCAGCGATGGATCACATGGACCCCATCATCAATCCCGATTCCCAGAATAAGTGGGAGCGCCATGACATTGATAACATCCAGCTGCAAGCCAAACAGATCCATGAATCCGACCATCCAGATCATACCTGTTGCCAGGGGAACCAAAGCCAACAAGGCCAACCCGAAATGACGGAAATCAATAAGCAAGATGAGGTAGACCAAAATGAGTGTCAGCAGGGCAGCGTTTTTGCCATCGCGACCCACGATTTCGATAAGGGCTTTGAAGATGGGTGGCATACCTGTGACGCGCTTGCTCACTGTATCCAGTTCGTTGGTAAAATCCGTCATGAATTTTACGTCCTGCCAGATACTGCCAGAAGGCAAAACCGTAGTGAGAAAGAGATTCCTGTCTTTGTTTGCATAGCGGTCTACTATCGATTCTGGCAAAGATTCAAGGGTGATTGGGCTGGTGCCAGCCATGGCAAGCACGCTTTCCTTGAAATAGTCTGCATAGGCATTTTGAAAATTCTTCAATAGCTCGGGGAGCATTTCTTCTTTCTGGTCCAACAGCTCGTAAAGACGGGTAAAAATTGTGCGGCCATTTTCCTCGTCAAAGCGCCCCACGATTTCATCGCAACGTCTTGATACCTTGTCCTGTCCACCCAGGAAAGCCATGGATTGAAGCTCCATGATGTTCATCTCGAGACGTTCGATTTCGCTACGCACTGTTGCAATATCATTTGCTGTGATGGGCTTTATCCTGGCCTCTGACATGAGATCTCGAATCTCATTGATATGGGGCAGGCGTTTGGCCTGTTGTGCTTCTGACGGTATATAGGTAGAGATATCATCTACGGTGGCAACCGTGGAAAGATCCTTGACCCTTTCCCGTAAATCACGGGTCTCTCCCACAGATTCTGCTACTAAATATGCGAAATCCATACTGAGATCAAATTTGTCCAGGACCGTATCCTGAAGGGTGATGCTGGGGATGCCTTCCGGCTCCAGGTCCATATAATTGTAGTTAAAGGATATATGTTTGGCTGACAGGGCTAATAGTGTCGTGACAACGAGCATGGCTGCCATGGTCAACCGGGGATGTTCCTGTAAGTTTTGCCCAACTTTTCCCAATGAAGTGAAGGTTAGATCAGCTGATTTAGAATTTATTGCCAAGCCTTTTGATGCAAGACGCTTCTCTTTACGCCGCTCTCGCAAGACGAGAAATGCAGGTAGTGCAGTGAAGGTGGAAACCATGACAGCCAGTAGGCCAATGGCAGTTATCAAACCCATTTCACTCATGGCTCGGGATTCACCGATCATCAGCGCCAGGAAAGCCACAGCGGTGGTAATTGCTCCAGTTGCTACACCCTTTCCGCTTTTTTCAAGACCGGCCCGCGTTGCTTCGTTTAAGGAAAGTCCTTTCGCCCGCATCTCTGTAAAAGTTGAAATGACATGAATGGAAAAATCTATTCCAAGCCCCAGAAGAATAACCATAAACATGGCAGTCATGATATTCAAAACCGGGACAAAAATGGCGACCAAACCAGCAGCCCAGATCAGGCCGATGATCAGGTTGGTCATGGCCAGGAGGGGAGCGACCCACATCCTGAAGGCTACAAACAGAATAAGACCAATGAGGATAATTGAAATGAGCCCTGAAAAGGCAATTCCTTGTGTTCCGTAAACCATTTCATCACGACCCAATGGGATGGAGCCTGAGAGACCTGCGCTGACACCGGGATGCTGCTTTAGAACCTCATCAACAACGGCCTGCACTGCATCGGTTCCATCTACCATGAGATAGACATCCATCATACTGAAAGTGGGAATGACATTCAGGATCAAAGCCTGTCGATCATAGGATAGAAAATAGGGTTCGCCCAACATGAGTTTATCAACGGCGGCATGGGCTTCCCCCCTATCAACGCTTTCTGTCTGGAGGGTCTGTTTTATTTCACCAAGCCAACTGTCGATTCCACTAAGGAAGCTCACTGCCCCATCCTCTTCTTCCCGGGATGACAGGGATTCCTCTGGCTGGATATATTCTTTTTCGAAAGAGTTGTTGATATTGGTGAGAAGTCCTGGCAATCCAGGGTCGCGAAATACGTCTTTCAGATTATTAAGATCGTCTTCCTTCATGAGCATAAAGCCATGCGCTTTGAGAAAGCCAATATCGGTCTTATAGTCAACCCGGCGGGCATAGATCTTTGGTTCGATATCTTTGCCTGGAACAGGCAGGGGTTTGAGAAGCCGAGGAGCCAGATCATCGGCGAAGGCTTTGATGTCAGCTTCTTCACCCTGGGCGACGACGACAATACTGGAGGCAGATTGAAACTCTTCCAGGATACGATCAAATTCAATGGTGCGCTTGTCTCCGGCGGGGAGCATGTCTGACCATTTGGGAGACATGGAAATTCTTCCTGAAAGGACCATGGTAAGGATGGTAAAAAGTGCCACGGAAAGGAGCATCATTGTTGTTTTGTTGACGGCCAGGTCGGCCAGTTTTCTGATTAATCGTTCTCTCATGATTAACCCTTTCTTAAATAGTAGTTATGCAAAATCATTTAACCGCAGAGAGCGCTAAGAGCGCAAAGGTTTTATGGGTAAGTGACAATTTTGGCTGGTCCTTAAAAACTGCTCC
>CAZVSF010000043.1:0-13331 GCA_964630195.1 uncultured Lentisphaeria bacterium | reverse complement strand
GCGCAAAGGTTTTATGGGTAAGTGACAATTTTGGCTGGTCCTTAAAAACTGCTCCGGACACGGAGACGCAACCCCCAGTCCTGTAATCCAAACTCAGTATCATCAGCACCCCAGAACAGGCTGCCCTGAAAAGAGATGTTGGTGTTTTGAAAAACGTTCCAGTCCAGCTGCGGTGCAAAGGTCCCGCTGTTGTCATTAAAATTCGCGATGACCAGAGCACTCAGAGATACCAGATCGAAGGTGGGGTGCATGAGGTAGAAAAATCCATAGTCCTGCATGAGGCTGTGGGTCTGGCCTTCCAGTGAAGCAAAATAATTAGATAATTCCAGGTCTTTTTGGTCGGGTGCTCCAAAACCATTGTGAAGATATTCAGCCAGGAAGTACAGTGAGTTATCGAAAGTGTGATCGACGCCTAGAAGATATTCTGGAACTTCATCAAACCCGGACCAGAAAGGTGCTGTATCGACTACCATGATAGGATCCAGATCAAGGACATTATATCCAAGCTCTCCCCATGCTCCCCAGCCTGAGAATTCCCCAACAGCGCTAGCACCAAACATTCGGCGCTCATTAATATAGGGATTCCCAAGAATGGGGTTGTTATAGGACACTCTTTTTTGAATAGAGCCAGAGACGGATAAGTCGAAATTACTCAGTCCGGTTTTTAATAGATATTGTTGGGTGCTTTGTTTTAAATCGTCTTTGGGTTGAATAATCCCGATGAGAGTGGATCGACTCCCAAGAGGTATGTCCAACCGAAAAGCCTCAACACCAGTTTGTTCATAGCTGGGATCGAGCAAAGATTTATTGTTGAATATATCCATGGGATTCCAGGCATACCCAACCCCTGTTGAAATCTGTTGTCTCCCCAGGGTAAGATCAAACCAGTCGAAGCTCAGACGCATATAGATGTTATCGACCAGGATGGTGTCAGGAAGATCAAAATTTAAAACCAAACCTGAATTAGAATAGCCCGGCAGGAAATCGAAAACATTCCAGGTGGTCTGTCCCCAGTACCGTTGAATGTTCACATTGGCACCAATCAGGACTTTGTCACTGGGCCGGGATTCTACATCAAGCCGAAATTTATGATAACCAAAGCTGTAGTGTTGGGCTCCCAGCTGTAAGACATCTGCCTCGGATTCGTAGTAACCGAAAAATTCAGGTTGTGCCAAGAGTAGGGTAGGCACCAATAATAGAGTCCCCCACTTTTTCATTTCTTGAGATTCCTTTCAGAGAAAAATCCCTTTGATGGCACCCAGCTGTAGGTGACCTCAAGTGTCCGCATGCTTGTGCTGGACCGTTCCTTGTGGTCGGTCATGACCATGGTCATGGCTGTCGGGTAATCTTCGATCATTTGTATATCACTGAGTATGAGGGTCTTGGAATTGAATCCGTTTTCATCGTAATAGTCGAGAGCCACCGGATAAAAATCAGACTGTCGAGCCCAAAGGATAATTTTGGGGTAAGGCGGGTCTTTGTCGGGTATACCGATCATCTCTATTTTCCAGGTCAGTTCGCCATCTCGCGATTCTTCTCTCAGCAGGGTGGAGTTGAATTTATTCTGAAAGACGTCACCGCCACCCATGTCTTCATAGGTGAAATCCGAGCCCTGCATTTTCTGTTTTTTGGCGTGGGACGCTAGCTTGCGAACGCGCTTGGTCCTGGGAAAATAGCTCCAGATATCATCCGCATTATTAAGCATTAAAAAAGCCTGGCCCCTGATGGCAGCCGGTTTGGTGTATCGGGTCAAAACACTTTTCCCCTTTTCAGCTGACCAGGATTCAAACTCAAAAACACGTTCTTTTCCTGAGCTGGTAATAATGGTCTGAGATCCCTTTGAATAGGCATTCTCCGGGGACATGATATCAGTGACCTGGTCAATGATATAGTCTGCCGTGGGTGTTTGAGAATAGGCCGTTGATAAAACAAAGACAATGAGTATTGATAGTTTTAATTTCATCGCTCAAGTCCTGACATAAAACTTTCGATTCCCTCAACCAAAGCGCGGTCAAAGGCTGCCCTGTCTGTGTTGAGCATAAATTGCCAAATGAAGCCATCAATAAATGCCAGGGCCAGGGTGGCTACACCATCATAATTCATATCTCTAAAATCCTCGGCCATGACACCGGCCTTCAGAATATTGACAACAAACTCTTTCATGGTGGCGTAGGCAGAAAAGAAGTCAGAGCTCGCATGTTCACCCCGACGGACGGCTCGAGCTCCCTGTGCCCAGATCTCCATGATGATGAGCATGGCCTCATCCATTTCAAAGATGATCTCAGTGTTCATGCGCATAAAGGTTCGTAATTTATCACGGGGACTAAGATCCATGGCATAGAGGGTTTTTGATGCATCGACCATATCATTCATGATTGTATCGGACATGGCGTGAAAAATCTCATCTTTGCTGTTGAAGTACTCGTAAACGGTCCCCTTGCCAATGCCTGCTTCTTTGGCAATATCTGCTATCTTGCCTTTATCCAAGCCATCTCTGGCGAAAATATGAATAGCAGCCCTGATGATCGCATCGGCTTTAGCGGGATCTTTTTGTAGGGGACTCATATAAAAACACCTCCTTGGGTTTAATGCGAATATAAAATATGACCGAACAGTCGGTCAGTCAAGTATTTTTTAGCAGTCCAACAATCTTTTTTTATAGGTATCAATCCCGTCTATCTTAATGCGTTAAAAATTATCGAAGTAATTGTATTCTAAAAATGAGCCATAAAATCAATCCAGTCAGATCTGAAGATCACACTAATCGTGCAGTGCACATAGTTGCACTTATCGCGGTTTGCGGACTCGCCCTGCTGCCCCTGGGTTCTTGTTGTCCGGAAGATCCCTACTCTGAGTACTTGAATCTGATCATAACCACTGAACCAAAATCATTGGATCCATCACTGTCCACCGATATAACCACCGGCGTCATCACTGCATTGATGTATGACAATCTTGTTCGCTTTGGAACCGGGAGTGAAATTCTCCCGGGGCTTGCAGAATCATGGGAAATATCTGAAGATGGTACGCGCTACAAATTTGCTCTGCGTGATAGTGTTCAGTTCTGGAATGGAAAGTTGTTTTCAGCCGCTGATGTGAAGTACTCCTTCGAGCGCGTCCTGGACCCCGAGCGGTCATCTCCGCAAACCTGGCTGCTGCTACCCATTTTGGGAGCAGAAGCATATATGCAGGGAAATGCAGACGAAGTGACTGGTATAAGCATAATAAATCAACGAGAAATTGAGATCAAACTTAATTCTCCCTTTGCGCCATTCCTTGGATTCCTGGGTGCACCAGCCACGGCAATCGTCCCAGATTTGGGGCCGGACAATATGAATATTGATCTCAAGACCACCCCCATGGGAACTGGACCCTGGGTGTTTGAGGACTGGCAGGCAGATCGCCAAATTCGTATGATAAGAAATGAAAACTATTATCTCGGTCCTGCAAAACTAAAAGGTCTGCTGTTAAACAATATGCCCGAGGTTTTAACCTCTGCTATTGAATTCGAAGCCGGAAATCTGGATATCATGACCATACCAAATTCAGAATTCAAGTACTGGACAAGAAGTGCAGCATGGCAACCATATATTTACAAATTAGATGAACTTGGAATCTATTATCTGGCTATGAATGTCAACCGTAAACCCTTTAATGACAAGCGTGTTCGGCAGGCGGTTACCCTGGCAATTGACCGAGAGAAAATCATTTATCGCATCATGCACAATAGTGCAACATTGGCTCATGGTCCTATTCCCCCTGGATTAGAGGGTTATGACTCCACGCGTGTGCCCATTCCGTTTGATCCCGTCGCAGCCCGTAAACTGCTTGAAGAAGCAGGATATGCAGATGGCTGTGAATTCGATCTTTGGGTCGACCCTTCAGCGGCTGTATCCCAAACACTTGAAGCCATACAGCACTATCTCAATGAGGCTGGCTTTGTGGTTCATCTGGTCAGAAATGATTGGAACATGATGCGGGATGCCATGCGGAAGGGTGAGACCGACGCATACTGGGGCAACTGGTGGGCCGATTATGCTGATGCAGAAAACTTCCTGGCCCCACTGTTCCACTCATCAACTGCTGCTCGAAGAAACAGGTACGACAATCCACAAGTTGACCAGGACATTGAAAAACTTCAGCAAAGTCTGGATGCCGACGAGCGAAAAAGACTGGCCATGAAAATTGACAGCGTACTTATTGAAGAATCTCCCTATGCCTTTATGTGGTACCCGACCTCCTATACAGTTGTGCAGCCAAACTTAAAAGGCTTTGTCCCCCACCTCATGCCCAATGCCAACAAGTACACAGAGGTCTACTTTGAAGATTAGGATTCAGCATGAACAAGATTGATTCTCATCCCATTTTGGGACAGCTTAATGAAGCCCAGAGAAAATTCACTGATGTAGGTGAGATACAGGAAGCCATTACTCAGCGCAGTAGAGTCATGGAGCGAGATGGCAAGGTCACCACTGTTGTCGCCGGAGTTATCGGGATCTCAGGATTATTCTTTCTAAACCCTCTCCCCTTTTACCTTGTGCTTGGACTTCTTGTCATAGGTCTACCGCTGGTCTGGCGGTATCTGGTGAAAGAAGCGCGTGAATTTAAAATGAGTGATGAAGAGATCAGATCAGCATTAACAAACCAGGTTAAAAAATAGAAAGTTTTAAAATGCCCCTTATCCAAGACCCTACAGCAATTCTGGTTTATCTCATCTCACTGATTGGTCTCATTTACTTTATCAAAGACCAAGCCTGGGCGACAAAACTTTTTGACATCATACCCCCTGTCATCTTTGTGTATTTCCTCCCCATGATCTCAACCACACTGGGAATCACGCCGGAACAATCAGTTCTTTATGGCTGGGTGAAAACATATCTCCTGCCGGCAGCCCTCGTCCTGCTGCTCCTCTCAGCAGATGTAAGAGCCATTGCCAAGCTTGGACCCAAAGCCCTGGGCACCATGCTGGGTGGGACCGTTGGAATTGTTCTTGGGGGTGTCATCAGTCTGGCCATCTTTGGTGCCTGGCTGCCTGAAGATGCCTGGAAGGGTATGGGAGCGCTATCCGGATCCTGGATTGGAGGCAGTGCCAACATGGTCGCTGTGGGTACTTCTATTGGTGTCCGGGATGAACTTTTCGGCGTTATGATCATCGTTGATACTGTTGTGGGCTATGGCTGGATGGGTATCGTCATCTTTCTGTCTGGCTTTCAGAGGAAAATTGATAAATGGAACAGTGTGACAGATTCTCCAGTCAATGAGCTCAGCGAGCATCTCGCCAATTCGGATCACCATAAACGGGAGGCGCTGACCTTTTCCTCCCTGATCTTTATGCTGGTCATTGGATTTGGTCTGGGGTTTATTGCTTTGAAAGCGGGATTGTTCCTGCCAGACCTGGGCAAGGTAGTTACCAGCTTTGGTTGGACCGTGATCCTGGTATCACTATTTGGACTGGCTTTATCATTTACACCCGTTTCCAAGCTTGAAAAGCAGGGCGCTTCGCATCTGGGAAATGTTTTATTATATCTGCTTCTAGCCACAATTGGTGCCAAAGCAGATCTGAGGGCCATTACAGAAGCCCCTTTATTTCTGGGTGTTGGCGTGGTGTGGATCTTTGTCCATGTCGTGGTGCTTTTTAGTGTCGGTCGTTTTTTGAAGGCACCCATGTTTCTGATTGCCACCAGCTCTCAGGCAAATATTGGGGGAGTGGTAAGTGCACCTATCGTGGCATCAGTCTACCAAAAAGGTCTGGCACCGGTAGGCTTGTTGATGGGGGTTTTGGGTAATATCCTTGGTTTATATTTTGGTTTTCTGACCGCTCAACTTATGGAATGGGTAAGCAGAATTTAGAAACTAACGGAAAGACTGAAACACAGCAGCTTGATTCAAGGGATAATGCCAATCAAATGAAGTCCCTATGATCTGGAGCAACCATGGGGAGTCTCTTTTACTGATCTGACGAATAGATCTAATTCTTCATCGACACATTGTATTTCAATTCAATCACAGTCTTTCATATCCATTTAAAAATCTTATACTAAATCATGAATCAGTGGGATTATCAACAAGGCGCCAGAGGCATGAGATTTGGACCCAGTAGAATGGGTGATGGGGTAAAGCAACTTCTCATTGCCAACGTCGCTGTCTTCATGCTAAGTCAAATTATGGGTATGGGTATTTGGGCCAGCTGGTTTGGATTAAATCCACATGATGTGATTTTTGGTCTCCGTATCTGGCAACCTTTTACCTATATGTTTTTACACGGTGGCTTCTGGCATATCGCCATGAATATGCTCATGCTTTGGATGTTTGGCTCAGAGCTGGAGAATATCTGGGGACGGAAAGAGTTTCTCCGGTTTTATGTGGTGACCGGGGCTGGGGCAGGCGTTTTTTCCCTGGTACCATATTTTATTGGTGTTCTCTCTGGCTACAGGGGAAGCATCCCTTCAATTATCGGCGCCAGTGGCGCTGTGTATGCCATCCTGCTGGCTTACGCATTTACCTACCCGGAACGCAAGGTCCTGATCTATATGCTGGTTCCTATCAAGGTGAAATATCTCATGCTCATCATGGGTTTTATGACCTTTGTATCCGTTGGTAATGGCGATGGCATTAGTCACATCACACATCTGGGTGGCTTGGTTGTGGGCTGGTTCTATCTAAAAAGAACGGGTCGCTATCGAGGACTCAACATTCCCTGGAGAGAGTGGCTCAAAAGGCTTACAAAAATACAGGTTATCCGGGAAGATGCGCCCCATCGCAGTGGAGCATCAAGCTCTACGCCGAGTCAACAAGGTTGGCGTCGTCTCAAATCAGAAAGTGAATTACGCAAAGAGATGGATGATCTTTTGGATAAGATCACCAGAGTGGGTTATGAAAATCTCAGCAACACCGAGAAAGAACGCCTGCTGGAATTATCCTCCAAACTCTCCAACAATGAGAACCACCCCAACTAAACGATCTGTTTCACAGCACCCAAACCACATCTAATTACTGAACGATAATCTCTATGAGTGCTACAACATCACCAACATTTGTGTAAAAATCCTGATTAATATCTAACACATAAAATGTCACAGGATCAGGAGCCCCATCGTCAACGATACCCTCGATAAGTACGACCACATCAAGAATATTGATGCTTCCATCATCGTTGATGTCTGGTGGCTCTGGCAGGGGATCAGCATATATAGGCTCATATAAAATCTCACCACCACCCTCTTCATCGTCATAGAGTGTGGCGTCTACCTCCGATAGATCCAACCCCAGCCAGTAATTGTTCTGAGCCATGATAGGAGAGGAGGTGCCATTCCAGATGTGCCAGGTCTCCCCATTGTAGCTGTTGTCATAGAATAAATTAAGACCATCATCACCGGGATAATCATTGACCATATCGCCCAGATTGGGAGCAGCACTATTGATGATCGAGACACCATAGTAATTGCCACCAATATAGTTACCCATAACGATTCCCACTGAAGATCCGTAGCCTGCAAAAATGCCGGCCCCGGAATTAAAATTGCCTTCCTGATAATTGGCCACAATGATGTTATCAAGGATATAGGCAGGGGCGTTGACAACCGTGATCCCGGTAAAATTTCTACGAATTAAATTATGCTGTATGACTGGCGCTGCGATGGATGTCAGGGTCCAGACCCCCACACCCTGGCCATGATTATTCTCGATGATATTGTTTTCAATGAGCTGGGGAGAGCAGGAATCGATAAAGAGGGCGGGGTGATTGAAATCATTAAGCGAGTTTCCCACAAGTTGACAGTTGGAAACTTCCACATCATCAGATTGCAATATTTTTATACCATAATCTCCGCTACTGCTGATTTGTGAATGGCGGACATAAGCAGAGTCTACATTTGAAAAGGATATGCCAGTTTCTGTTGTTCTTTCAATAAAACAATCCTGAATCGATGCGCGACCGCTGATGATCTTGATACCGCCATCCAGTTCGTGAAACGTACAGGCATTCAATTCAAGTTGCCCATTGTCACCTCTGATCGTACCGCCATTGTAAAAAAATACGCCTGTGGCAATCAAGACACCCTGTACCCTGAACTCAAAAGTAAAATCCAGGTCAACAAAGATTTCGCCATTAATGATCAAGGTGTCGCCATAAGCAACAAGACAATTGCCCGTCAGGACATAACCGGCTCCCGGCTCATCCCAGACACCGCTCACATTTCCACTAACAGGCGTTTGTGACATCAGCTTACCCAGAAGAAAAAGCAGGAGAAATATTTTTATTCGCATGAATCGATTCCTTAATAGCTGAGGGAAGATAAATCAATTCAAATGCTTTTAATCATTCAAATGGATAATAATTTGAGCACGGTGAATTTCCGCATTAAAGAGTGGTAAAAATTATGATTGATATCAGCATTGAGATGCAGACAAAATACAGTAGAGATGGATATCTCAGGATTGAAAATGGCGTCGAAAGCGAAGCTCTGCATGAGCTTTCTGCCGAGCTCCGTCAGCTTATGGTTGACTTGAATCCAAACGAGACACCTCTGGAAATGCGCTCGACCTATAAAAAGGCTTTTACCCAGGTGACCAACCTGTGGCAAAAGTCAGAGATCGTCAAAAATTTTGTTTTCAGAAATGACCTGGCCCAGATTGCCGCCCAAATCATGGGTGTCGAGGGTGTGAGACTCTATCATGATCAAGCCTTGTTCAAAGAGGCTGGGGGAGGGGCAACCCCCTGGCATGTGGATCAGGTCTACTGGCCCCTGGATACTATCAATACCTGTACATTCTGGATTCCTCTCCAGAAGACACCTTCTGAAATGGGGACACTCTCCTTTGCCGTCGGAAGCCATTTAAAAGCGGGTGGGAGGGACATGGTCATCAGCGATGAGAGTGAGAAATTCTTCTCCAGCTATGTGCAGGAGTCAGGCTTTGAGATAAGCGCGGATGAATTCGAATTGGGCGACATCAGTGTTCATTCTGGCTGGACCGTGCACCATGCGGGTCCTAATCAAACGGATCAGATCCGGGAAGTGATGACCATTATCTATATGGCTGAGGATACCCATCTATTAAGGTCACCGACAAAAACACAATGGGTGGATAGAGATGCTTTTACACCTGAGGTGCACCCCGGTGAATTGATCGACACCGTTCTCAATCCCATTCTTTTTTCTGCGACAGATTAAAATTTTCAGCCATCAACTTGTACTGAACTTCATCGAGATACCCACCCCGGGCTGTCTTTACCTGTTTTTCGCGAAAGACAAAACCACCGAAGTGCTCTGGAATCTTCCGACTGGGGATATTGGCTCGGTCGACGGGATAAATAAGATAATCAACATCAATATGTTGAAAGGCCCAGCTGGCCAGGGCGTAAATAGTCTCCTGGCCGAACTTATTACCATGGGCAGATTTTTTGATCCAGATACCCAGTTCCGGCGTCCGATGCCGACCTTTTCCATGTAAACCGCAACAGCCCAGAAATTCACCACTCTCCCGGGCAGTAATTGCCAGAGCCAGGTTCCAGCCCTCACGCATACCCCGGATTGATTCATTGATAAACGCCCAGGTCTCTTCAATTCTCTCAGCCGGTTTGGGGAGCATATACTGAATGATGTCATGATTGAATTCCTGGAAGATCTGCTTGCTGTAAGACCCAAGATGGGTAGTTAGCAAAAGTCGTTCAGATACGATTTCTATATCCGTAAGATCCATAGGCTCTGCTGTTTTCAATTCAAAGGGGTGCATGCTTTCCTCGCTTTTAATAATTTCAGGTGGAAGATATTCATCAGTCATTTGAGAAATGAGGACAAAATTCAAACCGCACAAAGAGGACAATATCTATCCTTTTATTCAATAGGGTTCAGTCTATATTCAGCAAAAGGGGAATTCCACCAGACACTATGAATATTGATTTTAAAAACATCATTGAAGAGTTGAAGCGTCGTCGTGTCTTCCGTGTGGCTGCTGTTTATTCAGGATTTGCCTTCATCATATTCCAAATAATTGACGCTACCTTTGATACTTTGGGTATTCCCACCTGGCTAGGGAAATACACCATTATTGCTCTGATCCTGGGCTTTCCAATTGCTGTGGGCCTGGGCTGGGCTTTTGACATCACTGACAAAGGGGTGGTGAGGACAACGAGTAAACCCATTGAGCACGATTCACGGAAGCCCTTTGTGGGGAATATATCGCTGAGTATCGTGGCATCAATTGCCATCATTCTGGCCGTCTGGGGCTGGATGAAAACCCCTGAAATCCGTTCTGAGGGATATCAGGCCATAGCCGTCCTGCCCTTTGATAACTACATGGGTGACCAGACCCAGGACTACTTTGTGGACGGTATGACCGAGTCCATCATTGCCGAGCTGGCCCGTTTAAAAGGGCTAAAAGTAATTTCCAGGACCTCTGCCATGCGCTTTCGTGGTTCGACCAAAAGCATTCCAGAGATAGCCGCTGAACTGGGAGTTGATGCCGTCATCGAGGGTTCTGTCCTCAAGGCAGGCAATGATGTCCGTATCACGGCTCAGCTTATTGATGGTCTGTCCGATGAACATCTCTGGGCCAATAGTTTTGATAAAAGTCTGGATCAGATTTTGAGTCTCCAGCGCGATGTGGCCGCCGCCATTGCCGAGCAGATCAAATGGACACTCAACCCTGATGAGGAAGAATATTTTCAAGCGGTTGAGCCCATAAATTCTGAAGCCTATGAACTTTACCTGAAAGGTTGGAATCAAAGATTATTGGAAACCGGTACCTCTCTGCAAAATGCCATGCAATATTTCCAGGCTGCTATCGCCCTGGACTCTAACCTTTATCAGGCATATGCGGCCCAGGTAGTCACCCAATTTCTCTTAAGATTACCCGAAGGTCCTGAGCCAGTCGAGAGGGCTGTTGAAAAAACTATCCAACTAGCACCTGAGGCCGCAGAAAGCCAGATGGCTTTGGCCCTATACAATCAGCTTTATGCTTTTAACATTCCTGAGGCTCAGCAGGCCTTTAACCGGGCAATAGAAATTCGCCCGGGAGATGCAGATATACGGCGCGAATACGGCCTGTTTCTCATGCGGTTGGGTCGGTTTGAGGAGTCTCGTGTGCAACTGGAAATAAGCAAAGCCTATGACCCATTATCCCATTTAAGTCAAAGAGATTTGGGTATGATTTATACTCGGCTGGGACGTGGTCAGGAAGGTCTGGAACTTATTAACCAGAGTCTGGAATTTGATTTTGAAAATGTGGTAGCAAAGAGCTATCGGTGTATGGCACTGCTCTGCGTAAACGAAGTTGATAAAGCACATGCGGAATATGAACACATTGAGCAATATTACAATTCACATCCTCGAGGCAAGGCAGTCGCTGATATACGGTATGGGAACGGTGAGTGGCTCAGACATGTTGCAGATTCTTTGTTACAAGAAGCTGACAGCTCAGACTATTATTTATTATCGTTGTTAAATGGATTGAAGGGTGATATCGACCAGGCGATTTATTTCTTCAGTAAAATTGTGAAAGCAAGAGACGCCAATTTGATGTTCGTAATTGAGGACCCTGTTTGGGACCCTATTCGACATCATCCTGAGTATAAAAAAGCCATGATTGAGTTGGGCTTTCCTGAAGATCAACCCGAATCATTTTCTGATATGCTTGATAGATTATATGGACCGATTCCTGATAGATAACACAGGCGAAAAATATATATGAGTTTTGATGTGAATAAGTTTTTCAATGAACTGAAGCGCCGTAGGGTCTTCAGGGTTGCTGCGGTGTATTCAGGGTTTGCCTTCATAGTCTTTCAAATTATCGATGCAACATTTGATACCATGGGTATCCCCCAATGGGTAGGGAAATTTAGCATCAGTGCATTGGTGCTAGGATTTCCAATTGCTGTGGGCCTGGGTTGGGCTTTTGACATCACCGACAAAGGGGTGGTGAGGACGACGAGTAAACCCATTGAGCACGATTCACGGAAGCCCTTTGTGGGGAATATATCGCTGAGTATCGTGGCATCAATTGCCATCATTCTGGCCGTCTGGGGCTGGATGAAAACACCGGATGTTCGTTCCGAAGGTTATCAATCCATCGCGGTATTGCCATTTGACAATTATATGGGTGATGAAAGCCAGGACTATTTTGTGGACGGAATGACAGAATCGATCATCGCAGAATTAGCCAGGCTTGAAGGCTTAAGGGTTATTTCACGCACTTCAGTCATGCAATATCGTAACACCGAAAAAGTCATCACTGACATCGCTCGTGAATTAGGTGTGGATGCTATCGTCGAAGGTTCTGTGCTAAAAGCTGGCAATGAGGTTAGAATTACAGCCCAGCTTATAGATGGCCTCTCCGACGAGCATCTTTGGGCCAACAGTTTTGAGAAAAAATTAGATCAGATTCTCACCCTTCAGAGAGAGGTCGCCAGCGCCATTGCAGAGGAGATCAAATGGACCTTTAATCCTGAAGATGAGGAATATTTCAAACAGGATGAAATCATTGTCGATTCAGATGCCTATGAACTCTATCTCAAAGGCTGGAATGCGCGACTAATGGAAACAGCCGGCTCTGCTCAGCAGGCGCTGAATTATTTTAACGCTGCCATCTTGCTGGATTCAAATCTGTATCAAGCTCATGCTGCCAAGGTGGTCACTCTCTTCCTGGATGGAGATCAAGTGAATGCGGAAACCCTGGCACAACACGCTGTTGACCGAACACTCGAAATTGCCCCCGATGCCGCAGAAAGCTGGATGGCACAGGCAATGTTTGATCAGTTGTTCGCTTTAGATATTACCGGTGCTGGCGAGGCTCTTAAAAAAGCTATTGAAGCACGACCGGGAGATGCTGAGTTTCGTCGCGAATACGGTCTCTATTTATTACGACTAGGTTTATATGATGAGGCAATTGTGCAACTGGAGATAAGTTTGGCTTATAATCCAATCTCGGCACTTTGTTTACGGGATCTAGGTCAGCTTTATGTCAGGGTAGGTCGCGGTGATGAGGGTATGGCGCTCATCGATCAAAGCCTGGAAATAGAACCGGAGAACCATACCACTGAAGAATATAAAGGTTTGGCACTGTTGGCTATTAATCAACCACAAAAAGCATATGCTTACTACGAATACCTCGCAAAAAAATATGACTGGTACCATAAAGGGCTACAAGAGGCAATGATTCGATCGGGACATGCTGAGCAGATCTATAGCCAAATGGATTCAATCAGGCAGGTCATGGACCCCAGTAATCATTTCTTAGATGCTGCGACGAATAGTGCGTTGGGAAATATTGATGAAGCCATCATTGCTTTTGAAAAATGGGCTGATCAAAGAAGTCCGAACTTAATATTCATAAAT
>CAZVSF010000042.1:0-18004 GCA_964630195.1 uncultured Lentisphaeria bacterium | reverse complement strand
GGGGGCACGGTTTTCTCAGAACCTCCGCCTGGCCTTTTGATGAGTTGAAAATGCAGGGCAAACACATCATTGCCAATTACCATGGTGTGGATATGCGTACTCGTGGTGTCTTTCCCTGGATCGACCAGTTGGCGGACGTCAACACTACAAGCGAACTGGACCTTTTACAGAAGCACCCCAATATTGAATACGTGTTTTTACCTTTTGAGGTAGAAAAAATTAAACCCCGCTTCGAACTCAACGAACCTCTGAAGATCTGCCATGCCACCCGTGACCGCTATTGGAAAGGCTCTGATGTCATTATTGAAGCCTGTAAAAAACTCGAAAAGAGTCATGCCGTTGAATTTGTTTTGATCGAGAACGAGCCACATGATGTGACCCTCAAGAAGAAATCGGAGTGCGACATATATATTGATCAGGTCGCCAATCTTGGCGGATGGGGGTATGGTATGAATTCGGTGGAGGCTTTTTCCATGGGTCTGGCCTGTTGTACAAACCTTTTACCGGAATACGAGACTTTCCTTGGAGAGCATCCCTTTGTGAACGTCCACAAAGAGTCCCTTTATGACGACCTGGCCCGGCTGGTTTCAGACAAAGGTCTGGTTATTCAAAAGAAGCAGGCGGGGCGAGCCTGGGTAACCAAGACCCATGGTGTTGAAGCTGTCATGCGTGCAGTCTATGAAATTTATCTCAAACAGGGTTGGATCGAGGAGCTGCCCCGTGACCTGGCCTAAACTTAGCCTTGTGATCTTTGCCAGTGCGGACCCAGGTGGTTGTGTTCGCATTCTTACGGACTGCGAACGTCTGGAGCATCATGATCTGGAGTTTGAGCTTATCATGGTTCTTCAGGGCTTAACCAAAAAAGTTGAGCAAGCTTTAAAAGACTACCAATTCTCTTTTGATTTGAAATTCATTTCTGCAGGGGAAGAGACAAATCGGGCAAAGGGACGAAATTTAGGGGTTCAGGCAGCCGCCAATGAGATCATTCTGTTTCTTGACAGCAACCTGGAAATATCCCCGGGTTTGCTTTACAGACATCTCGAAGCATATACATCAAAGACCACTGCAGCAGTTATGGGTGAAATATATCTACCGGCCTTTGTGAAAAAGAATCGCTGGTTTCGATTTCTGGATGGAGATTATCGCAGCACGCGTCGCTGGGCGGCTCACGCAGAAACCCATACGTCACCGCCTTTGCGTTATGTAAACACGGCCAATTTTTCTGTCAGAAAATCCGTTTTCGAAGCCTTTGGTGGTTATGCTGAACATATCGACCATCATGAAGCTGAAGATATTGATCTAGCCCACCGCATCAGTGCCCAGAGCCAGAACGAGATTCATTATGAACCAGAGGCCGTGGCCTATTGTCTTCACTCCTCCCTGAAAAGAAGCCTGGCACTCAAGTTCAAGTTTGGCAATGAGGGTATTCCAAAATTGCTTGAAGCTTATCCTGAGCTCTACCCGGTTTTACCCAGCCGATTTGTAAAAATGAAGGGCTTTCCGGACGTCTCGCCCCTATACAGGACGTTTATGAATCTTCTTTTCACGGGTCCCATCTTTTTCCTGGCCCGGGGTATTCGATTATTAAGTCCGGAGTTTGTGGCTTTTCGCATGATGCGTTATATGCTTCAGGCAGAGAGTGTCCGGGGTCTTAAGGACGCCAACAGAACCTAGATCACCAAAGTTCAACTGACAGCAGCAAGTACCTACTATTCGACAAGCTCAAGACGTATGTCATCAAACCAGGCATGCTCACTTGATGAAATCAACTGAATCGTTCGTTGCTGGAGCGCGTATTCAGTCATATCAAAAACTTTTTCGACATAAGTCCAGTCTGTGTTTGCCGGAACTCCAAACATTCCAATATCCCCATAATTTGCGACACCTGCCATCACATCACCATAGGCTCCGATAGACCAGTCACCCCAGCGGGGGTAGTTAAAGCCTTCAGTTTTTATCCAGAGCGACAATCGATACCGATTTCCAGGCTCAAGTTCAACTAGATTCCTTGAGAGCACAGTTGCATAATAACAGTCCCACCCAGCCCATATAGAATCGGCATTCATGTATAACGCTCGCTCTCCGGAATGATGCTCATTTGCCTGGTTTACTACGGTCCCATATTGGTACATGGACCACCATATGGTGGGATCCTCATTGATCTCAAAATCACCATTATAAATATAATTCCGATTAAGTGTCGTTCCACTCACCACGTTACTTCCCCCAATTCGACCATAATCATTCATTACAAAAACACGATAATAGTATGTTGTCAGAGGATCTAGCTCAGTATCTGTAAAACTTGTATCGGAACGATCAATTGTAACATAGACAAGTGTACCTGTGGTTTCATCCAAGCCTGCAGTAGTATGACGATAGATTTTGTATTCTCGGAAATCTGAGGCATTGCTCTGGTTCCATGACACTGCTAGTGTTTGATCTGTGATATCTAAAACTTGATTTAATCGAACAGGAGCAGGAAGTATCAGCCCATCGAAGACGATGTCATCATGTATTGAAAGAGAATTGACTGATTCCGAGGAAGACCCGTCTGCTTCAGTGAACTTGACAACCAGATCATGATCTCCTTCAATGATTCCATCTATTTGAAAAAAGCCGTCACCTGAAGTCGTCGTTGAATAATTGGCCTTTCTGTCAACAGTTACTTGAGCACCCGCTTTGGGGAGCCCTTGTTGGGTGACGGTGCCGGATACGCTGTAAGTCGGTGTCCCTTCAGTGGGGGAGTCACAAGATATTAGCAGTGCAACCCCTATGATCACAAAACAAAACATCGTCCATTTCATTTTATCCTCCTTCTATGGGTGAACTTGCTTTTCTAGACTGGAGCTTGCATCTAAAGCGCCAGCATTCTCCATTGATTGCCCCGTTTCACATAGACAGAGCTGTAGCAAAGGCTGGAGAGAAGTGCCTCATCGTCAGAATCTTGAAAGATCAATTCACCTGCTCCAAAAACTATGCCGAGATTGCCCTCGATTCACACAAAACGTTCAGAGAGTGTCAGTGGCGTTAAACAGTCAAAACAAGCATAATGATCAGTAGCTGATTCTTGTTAGAGCTTTTTCTCCGTAACCAAATAGGATTCTTCAAGCCATTTTTCCCAGAGTTCGTTTGGGAGGGGCTTCTCTGCGGAAAATCGGGTGGTTACCCAGCCCGTTGAACCAACTTCGAAATGCTCGGGATTGTCTTTGGCCAGACTTAACGCCTGAGACATGGAGGGTTTCAATTTGAACATGGCTTTATACCCCACGCCTTTAGCTCCCGGGCCGATAAACAGGAAGGACCCTCGTTTGGTTTTGAAAGAACTTTGATTGCATGAAGTTCCAGCGATCACAGCTTCGAAGGCTGCTGCTTTTTCTCTGATCGGGTAGGTTGGATCGCTGACGTTCGACATCACGTTTCCTCCTTTTTTATGCCGGTAGGGAAGCGGGTCATTATACTGGTCTGGTCCTGGAGAAGTAAGGAAGTCCTGATCACTGGCCGTCAAACCTCCTCTGAATAGTTTGGATAATCGGTGTATCCTTCTGGTCCTGATGTATAGAAGGTTTTCGGGTCGGCATCGGCCAGAGGCCAGCCATTCTTGATCCGTTGTGGAAGGTCAGGATTGGAGATAAAGGGTCGTCCAAAGACAATGGCATCGGCCCGTCCGCTCTGAACCTCCTCTTCCGCCTCCGTGGGCTGATAATTTCCATTCGCCAGGAGAAAACCACCATAGAGTTGACGGTAATGACCGATCACATCATCAATAAACCCGGGAATATCCAGTTTTTGGTGAGGTCGTGTGAGATGGAGATAGGCCAGATCATACGCATTCAAGCGCTTTACGATATGATCAAAGGTCGGTTCTGTATCAGTTCTTACTTCAATCCCGCCGGCATCATGCATCATGGGATTCAAACGCAGGCCAATGCGCTCCACAGGCATGACCTCACTGAGAGCTTCAATGACCTCAAAGAGCAGGCGAACCCGGTTTTCTATACTGCCACCATACTGATCTTCACGAATATTGCTGGACGAACTGAAAAACTGATGAAACAGATACCCATTGGAAGAATGTATCTCCACACCATCAAAACCCGCCTCCATGGCATTGGCACCAGCATGTTTAAAGTCATTAATGGTGGTTTGGATATCGTCAAGCATCATGGCCTGGGGGGTCACCGTTTGCATGCGACCATTTTTTGTGCGAATAGGACGATCGGGATTGATGGCTGAAGGCGCCAGGGGCAGTGCACCCCCATGAAAATCAGGATGGGAGATGCGACCTACATGCCAGAGCTGGGTAAAGATTTTTCCTCCCTCAACATGGACGGCGTCAGTAACGGGTTGCCAGCCTGCAACCTGGGCCTTTGACCAGAGCCCTGGAACATCAACATAACCGGCAGCCCGGGGTGAGACATTGGTGCCCTCTGAAATAATGAGTCCAGCCGATGCGCGTTGCCGATAATATTCCACATGGAGATCTGTGGGGGCTCGTTCAGGGTTGTCGGCTCGATCTCGGGTCAGGGGTGCCATAAAGACACGGTTTGAAAACGTGTTGGGACCAGATTGAGCGGGAGATAATAGTTTCATCGGTTGAAGGATCCTTCTTGAAGGTTACAATGATATCGCAGAAGATGGGGAAGAAGAACTCACGATCTGCAGGCAGCTCTTTTAGCCCTCTTGTCCTACTAATATCCCCAGGAATGACTTTTGTCTGAAGGTTGAACAGGCGCCTTTTTTTCATCCTCAACAGGACGAGATTTCTTTTTAATGGGGGCGGTAGTCTTGCTGGCGGTCAAGGCCACCCCAAAGGGCTCCAGCAGCTTGAACACGCGCAGCACCTGGATCATTGTAGAGAGTTGGATGGAATTTCCTGCTTCGATCCGCTCTACTGTTCGCTTTGATACGCCGGCTCTCTCAGCCAGTCCTGCCTGTGTAAGTTTAGCCTCAAGGCGCTGTTGGGTCAGGCGTGCACCAATTTCACTGAGTATCGCTTCAGTTTTGCTTGTGTTTTTGATCGTCATAAATAAGCCCGTTCTTTGGTTTGGTTTATGATACGAATGACGAATGGCGTTTACGAGATAAAAATGGCGGAGCCGCCAGAAAAGGCGAGATGTAATAAAGGAGGAATAACCTTGCGAAGGCTTTAAGCCTTCGCAAGGTTTACATACAAAATTAGTCTACCAAAGCTTCCAGTTGATCGACCAGGGTTTCAATATACTTCAGGCTTTTGCGCCAGAAATCAGGATGGTTGATATCGGCATCGACCAGGGCTGTTAGATCAGCCGGGCTGGCAGAACTGCCCCTGGAGAGGAACTCCTTGTATTTGGGGATAAAAGAATCACCCTCTTCCAGATATTGCTGATACAGCGCAAAGACCAACAGGTTGCCAAAATTGTAGGCATAGACATAAAAAGGCACATTGAAGATGTGGGGGATAGAGCTCCACTCCCAGGCATACTCCGGTGTGATCTTAACACTGTCGCCAAACATCTTCTCCAGCTCTACCGAGTAGAGCTCACAAAGTGCCTGTGCGCTCTGGAGTTGTTCATTGATGGCCTTGTGTGAGGCAATCTCAAAAGAACTGAACATGTTTTGACGATGCGAACTGGCAAAAATGTCTTCCAGTTTTCCCGTGAGCATGGACTTCTTGACCTCAACATCAGACTCTTTCTTTAAAAGCGAATCTGTGAGAACCATTTCAGAGAAAATGGATGCTGTTTCAGCCAGGGGGAGAATGGGATGATAATTCATCAGTTTCTGACCACGGGAGAGCATGGCGTGAATGGCATGTCCCAGCTCATGGGCCATGGTGGAAACATCTCGAACCTTTCCTGTATAATTTAATAACACAAAAGGCTTCAGGTCAGGTGTTGAACTGGCGCAAAAAGCCCCACCACGCTTGGCTGGTTCGGTGGGGGCATCAATTCGATTTTCGTCAAACATGGATTTTGCAAGCATATAAAACTCACTATCAAAAGACTTGAAACCATCCAGCACCAGAGTTTTGGCCTCTTCAAATGGATAGGCCTTTGAAGACTGTGGTAGGGGAGCATAGATATCCGCCAGGGTCATGGTTTCCATGCCAAGCATTTTTGCCTTGAGCTTGTAGTATCGATTTACCAGTGAGTAGGATTCTGTGGTCACATCATTCAGCGCCTGAATGGCATCATCGCTCAGATCATTATGGGTATTCATGGTACTGATGGGCTGATCAAAACCGCGCAGGTCTACTTCAATGCCGTGATCCTTGACCAGGGCATTATAAAGATGATTGATAACCAGTGCGTTCTCTTTATAGCGGGAGAAAAATAACTTCATGGCTCGCTGTCGTACATCAGGATCGGGGTGCTGTCTAAGGGCTCGCAGTTGCCCGCCGTTCAGGGTTTGTATTTCTCCATCCAGCTCAAACTCAAATGAAAAGGAGGAGGTAAGTTCCCCATACAGCTTCTGGTGGGCATTGCTGCCATTCAGGTCCTTCAGATTGATGATCTGTTCTTCCTTTTCTGAAAGGTTATAACGGGCATTTTTGCGCATCTTGGCAATTTTATACTCAAAATCCACCAGGGCTTGAGCCCCTTCAAACCGGGCGAAATGCTCATCTGAGAGATTGCCCAGCTCAATATCAAAAAAGACCAGCAGGTTTGACGTGTTTGATGCGGACTGCTCAATTTTTGCCAGCAGGGACTTGATCTTGTCGTCGGTTGTATCAACAGCATATTGAAGATTGACGAACATGCTGAGGCGATAAAGCGGGCCACTGATGGTTTCCAGTTCATTATAAGCGGTAGCCAGGGCTTCGGGTGAAAGACTTCCCAGTTTTCCACGATACTGCTCAACAAAAGTTTCTGCTTTCTGATGGCTCTCCTTGAGAGTGGTTTCAATTTTTGGGTCATCCAGACCTGAGAAGAGCTCGCTCAGATCCCAGCGTACATTTTCTGCGCCAGTTGTTTTTGTTTTCATTTATTTCTCCAAATCATAACATTTCACATTTCGCCCCAAACTAACCGGGGTTGATGCTGTTGTTAAGAAAATTCGACCCACATCACCGAAGAGATCTCCGGCAGTTGTTCAGGCTACACTTAAAAGCATCCCTTTCGGGACTTGCATTCAGGGAGAGAAAAAGTTTCACGCCAAACTGGGGGGCAGGGATTAGCTTATACGGCTAAAAGAACAGGAATTTGTATGCCCAAAAATCTAAACAAGATCAAAGTGATCGGCGACCGCGTGCTGATCTATCCGGACTCGGGTCAGGATCGCACCGTCTCAGGCCTCTACTTGCCGCCAACGGTGACAGAGAAGGAATCAGTCCAGGGCGGCTATATCGTTGCCGTGGGACCAGGAACGGCTCTGGCCAGCACCGAGGGGGATGAGGATGTCTGGCAATCTTCAGAATCAGGCAAAGTAAAATATATGCCGCTGGAAGTAGAAGTCGGGGACTATGCCCTGTATTTAAAGAAATTCGCCATCGATATTAAATATCAAAACGAGAAATATATCATTGTGCCCATGTCAGGGATTCTGGTGGTAGAGCGGGACGACGATGGTCTTGACCTGAGTGATATTATAAAATGAGCAGGGGAGGGGAATAATGCCAAACACCAAAATTAACCCGAATGAACTATTTACTTTATTGGTCAATCAACTAAGTGCTGGCGCCTGGTCTCAACTGGGAAAAACACCCAACCCCTTGACAGGTAAGTCAGAAAAAAATCTGGAAGCAGCCAGGATCAGTGTTGGCATTCTGGAGTCCCTGCTCTTCAAAACAGCCGGCAACCTGACTCGACAGGAAGACATCCTGCTTTCTGATAAGGTGCGGGAATTAAAAATGAGCCTACAGGAAGAAACCAACCAGGCCTAGACAGTGAGTTTCCCCCGAAATCCTCTGGCAGTATAGGAAAGTAAAGGCTCTAGCTAGAGTGTTGATCGTTCATGAGCGGCCCAGGGGGATACAAAAACCAAAGCCGGGCAGCACCAGGCTTGCACACCCCCAAAAAAAGACTATACTGGCTCACCAGAAAATATACTTATACTTCTGACGGAACAGTGAGACAGGGTTCCCGTTGATAAAGAAGCAGGAATTAAATAGGATTTATAAAAAGACATAAGGAGTAATCATGGCTATAAAAAGAAAAGCTTCTGCTGTATGGCAGGGCGGGCTAAAGGATGGCAAGGGCGTTGTATCTACAGCAACAGGAGTGTTGAACAACACACCTTATAATTTCAGCATGCGTTTCGAGGATGAACCAGGCACAAACCCTGAGGAGCTCATTGCAGCTGCTCATGCCGGTTGTTTTGCCATGGCACTGTCTGGTCAGCTGGACGCCGCTGAACTAAAAGCCGACAAGCTGGAAGTGAAAGCAACAGTAAGGATGGAAAAAACCGATGCCGGCATGACCGTAACAGCCTCTCATCTTGATTTGGTGGCCACTATTCCTGGTGCCACCCAGGAAGCTTTCGACAAGGCAGCGGCTGACGCCAAGGCGGGTTGTCCCATTTCCCGTTTGCTGAACTGTGAAATTTCTCTGGATGCGCGTCTGGAAGCCTGATTTTAATAAACACTGATAAAAGAATAGAGCCGAAGCCGTCGATTTAAAATTGACCGCTTTGGCTTTTTTTGATTCGACCTGATCATTTCCCAAAGCTGGTATCTAGCGAAAACCGACCTTTGGCGCAGAGGTGACCAGGAGAGGGGTTTCCAATATTAAGTGGGTGGGTGCAGACTCATCAACGATAAAGAAGCCTTTATATTTCCAGATGTGCATCCCCAGATATTTTACATAAAAATCGATGATATACTTGCCGGGATCCAGAGAGATCGAGGTATAGCTATTCCAGCTCACCTCTTCATCAAAGACGATCTCCCGGGTTAAAAATTCACGAATAGTGACCTGGGGACCATGAATGATCAAAACGCCTTTCGGTTTGTCGGACTTGAAGATCAAACCCGTCTCAAAGTCAGGATTCCAGATATTGTCGGGTGGATCGCGGTCAAGCATGAGTGTTTTTGAAACAATGCAGTTGTTCAGGCTTAGCAGGATCAATATCTGAAAAAAGACGAGACTTTTTTTAATCATTTATGTACCAGTGGGTGTTCATTTTATGTGGTATAGTATACTGGTAATTTGCCCTCCAGCCATCCAAAATTTATCCAAACTCATTTCAGCAGCAATATTTTGCGGCTGATTCTCAGGTCGTGACTCTCAATCCAAACAATATATACTCCCGACGAAATAGAATTATCAGGTTCCCAGATTACGCTCTGGAATCCTGAGGCCGCCTTACTTAGCGCGGAGGAATAGACCATTTTCCCTGAGAGGTCCACGATTTGTAATACACCCTCCTGGTCAACGGGCAGCGTGTAGTTGATCATAACCGATGCGTTAAAGGGGTTTGGAAAAGTGCTCAGAGCAACAGACCGGGGCAACAACGGCTCAGCCCTCTCATCAATTGAAACAAGCATCCCAACATCCCCTACGGTTACACCATCGATGGCGTATCCGATAAGACTGCTTATCGTTCCGAAGCCATCCCCGACACTCAATGCAAAACCGACACCGTATTTCCAGACATCGCCACCACCGAGATATTCGTATCCCCACATGACGCTGCCATCTCTTTTTGGGAACAAGCCCTGGTAAGTGTATGGGTCAGAAAATTCAGGCGCTGCGAAACTTGTGTAAAGACCGCCATTTAGTACATGGTATGCATATGCATCTGAAGCGACCGAGTATATAGTCAAGGTGTCGTTCTGTATTCCCTCTCCATAGCCTTCAGAGAACTGACGCTCTCGGACAAAGGTGTAAAAGGAGCTATCCTCAACGACCCACCCCCCAAGAATCTCCTGCCTGCTTAAGGTGTAGACAGGAGCAGGTCCCGTGTACTTCCAGACATTTCCAGGAGAGAGTGGCATAAAGCGATGCCAGTCTGAGAGGGTGTCTGCTTTTACCCAGAATCTTAAGCCGTAACTATTGTAAAATGTTGCGTCACTGTCCAGACCTATCTGCAGTTCAGAGGTTTCGTCGCCGGGATAGTTTACATATCGAATGCCCTGAAGTGTCTGGTCGTGAAAATCGATCATTTCAACAAAGATGCTATCGGCTGATGGCTGGGGATAAGCCTCGATACTCAATGTATCATCCGCTTCATGATCAAAATATCTGGTATGGATAAAACAGACAAAGCGATACTCCACAGCTCGGGCAAGGGTATCAGGAAATCTTATGGAAAGGTAGGAAATTGGGGCTGGATCAGAATCTGACATCTCAAAATCATCCAGGAGGATCATGCGATAGCTCGTGTCGACAGGGATTTGGTAATTCCTATCCCCACCTTCACCATTTAACACAATATCCTGAGCACCTATTGAAGCACAAAGTGTTAGAAAACTAATTATTGTTCCAAAACCTCTCATTTTAGACCCCCATGTCTTTCAGACTGCCAATACTCTTGTCAGCAGTTAATCTGTATTTTCAGAGCGTTTCAATAATGAATAAAGAATACCCGATGAGACCAGGATGAACAAGATGATATTTATTGAGTCCTCCACGCCTAAAAGCCCCTCCTGTAAAAAGATCAAGCCCATATCACCATAAACAAGCCCTCTGAATGAGACTTGAGCCCAGTTCCAACCAGTACTCTCTTCATCGTAATTAGAATTACCGATCTCAAGAACCAGTGGCTTCATGTCTATTCCGCTCCGCCTTGTTTGTTCATCAAGCCCCTGCAGATCTCGACGAATTTATCAGGGTCATCGGGTGTGAAGCGGATATGCTTGATAAACCCAGACCTCCGTTTGAGGGCCACATGTCGGTGTCCGTCGGCACTGTCGATCTTGAGGGGAAAAGCCTGGGCAAGACTTCCACCCCGGAACAGGTCAGCCAGGACCAGGGGTGGACGGATGTCAAGTTCCAGAAGATCCCTTGAGAATATAACTATTTTACCCAGAGCCAGTTTGCTGTCCAGCTCCACCCGATCAGCATAGATGCGATACTCCTGATACAGGCTTTTGGCTGCAGCCGGAGAAATATAGAGCGGTTCATCTGGCGGAACAGTTGCCTCAGCCGGGGGACGACTGTCTGCCACGTGCTGTTTCAGGACCTGCCAGCTCTTGAATCCATACTCCAGGGCCAGGGCAAACTGCATTTCAGTGAGTTTTACTGGCGTGGCCAGAATATAGGCATCGCTCTTGTCCAAAAACTGGTGGAGCTGTCTCAGGACAGCGCAAGCCGCAGGATCGCCCTGTCGATGGTTACGAAGAAGTGCCTTGGCTTCTTTTTTAAGGTGTTCCAAACTGGGAGTATCAGGGAGTGTTCTGGTCATGACGACCTCCTTTCCTAGGGTCTCCTGGAGGTCTGCTTATACAGGAGGAAAGAAGATGATAAAACCTGTCTGTTTGTACAACGAAGGTGGGCTGTGCCCTTTCCGCAGACCTGGAGGTGTCCCTTTACACCGATGAAAATCTAGGAATTGGTTCAGGGCACGTCAATTGTTTTCTGCCGAATGAAGCTGCAGGGCTTTTCTTGAGTTGTGGGTTGCGCTGAGCGTCGAATGGAGTCAGTTCTATGTAACTCGTTCAGCATAATTATCATTCTTGTGGCCAGATATCCAGAAAAGAACCAGCATCATGGATCAGAAAAACGGGTACAATTGTTGACCTGGTATTGTCTTCGTTAAAGGGATGTTCAAAATCCATAACTGAAGGAAGCAGCAATTCTTTTTCATCTAAAAACATGACCCAATGCGGAATTATGTTTTTGTTGTTTTGTTGTTTTGTTGGATTTTGGATCTGGTATTATCCTTCGCTATAATCTCAAATGTTCGGCTGTCCCAGTTGGCGATCAAAAGTTTTCCGTCATGATAATCCACATCATTTTCGATTTACACACCTTTCGAGTGAGTCCGCTTAAACCCCGCTAAGCGGAGTAAACCATTGTTAACCGTCATTTTTAACTGCTTTTCCAAGAATTTTCCTTAGCTGGCGTGGTGGCCAAGTTTCCTCAATCGCGGACATAGGCGTATTATTGATGTAATCTGCCATTTTTACTTCGTCAGGATCATCAGCTCCTTCCCAATCCCAAACAGCAAATTCAAGGCTGTAGCTATATTCGTTCATTGATCCCAGAACGCTTCTGCTATTTGTTTTCGTCATGACCAGGTCTACGTCTGGGGCATCAACATCATATAGCGCGGATTTCGTCACGCCTTCTGAAACCATTTGATTTCTGAGATGTTCATTGAAAACAACTTTGAAATTATCAAAATCTTTGCGCGTGACCCCGAAAATGAAAAACGAATACAAACTCAATGTGTGAGTCACAAGAATGCATTTTCTTCTATCGAGGGTCAAGAGATTTGCGTGCCAGTCACGAATCGAGGTTTCACCAGATGTTTCAAACTCGATCGGTTTGATACGAAGCTCTTTTAAAAGTTTTCCTGTACATCGAACAACATGTGCCTGGTTGAGATTTATTGCAGAAAGATTCTGGGGGCTGTCCTTTGATTTTGGTTTGGATAATGTCTTTGATAGTTTAGCGGATTGGGAAAAATATTTCTTCTGAAACGTTTGAACATTTTTCAGCCCTTCTTCTGTCAGAGAGACTGATTTGTTCTTATTGACGGGGTCCGAGATCCAGCCCAAACGATGCATCTCATCTAAAATTCCCCAATCGATATTTTTCCAAACTCTGTCTTCATCATGTAAAGTCAGTCCAAGAATTGCCAGTGCACATTCTACAATTCTCTGTTCGTCCAGCTTATTCATATTAACTCCACAGCAATGAACTCGAACGGATCTGGCTTATAGGAGCGAAAAATTACATGAGTATTGGCCGACAAGTAATCTTCCAAAGCGCCACTGATTGCAGGATGGGTGATTTGCTTACGCGCAAGGGCAGGAGAAATCCATTCAGCTGATTGAGAAGGAGCAACCCGGCTTAGAGGTTTAGCCCTAAAACAGTGCAACAAGAGGGAAGGGATTCCAATTCGGGAGTATATAGCAAATAGCCGCAAGTCTGTAACAGAGTACCCGGACTCTTCTATGATCTCTCTTCGCAGACCCGAAAGCAGGTCTTCCTCAACTTCAACTTTACCGGCAGGGAACTCCCACCCTCTATTTTTATCCTGGATCATCAGAAGATCACCAGCATCATTCTCAATGAATCCCGCGACCGCTATTACCTGAGAAGGAGAATTTACTTTTTTAGGATTACTCATCGGCTGCTCCTTGGTTAAACAGACACATTTGAGGGTGTCGGCCTAACACCTTAGGCTTCTTCATGGAAACGGCCGAAATAGTTAAGCTGTCTTGTGTCTGTGATATCAAATATTATTTTTTCCCGAAAGGAGCATGAGTCAGCTCAAAACCCGCTAAGCGGGAGAAGTATACCTGGTCGGAGTTCCTCAGGAAGGAAGACAGGCCTTTGTTTGGTTGAAGACTTCCTCAAGCTCTTTTTCAATAATTGAGACATGGAATTTCCCTCCATGAGCTGGAAATATAGTCTTTGCCCCAGATTGAATGATCTTTTGCCAGCTTTGGCCTAAAGCCCCTTCATTTGTTGCAAATATTGGCAGCCCAGGGCTCATTGTTAGAGGGAAACCATTCATAGCGCAATCACCAACAAAAGCCTCCCCTGATTCAAATATGATCGATACTGAACCGTCAGAATGACCCGGTGTGTGAAGTACCCGGCCCTGAAACCCGAAATCCTTTAACAGCATACCGTCATCACTAATATGAATGTCTACCTCGCATTTAGGAAGCGTATAATTTTTGGCTATCACTGATAGAAAAACCCCAAAAAGACGTCCCCAGGTTGTTCGTCCGGGAGGCATGGCTACGGTACCTGCTTTAACAACTCCTGCTTCGATATGGTGAACAGCAATTTTTGCCTTCCAGACATCAGACAAGTATTTGGTATTGCCAATATGGTCCCAATGCGCATGAGTGAGAATTACCAGGGAAATATCTCCGACCATGATATTGTTTTTCTTAAGCGCTTTGCCGAGGGTCTTTGCCTTTCCAGGATATCCAGCATCTATAAGAATTGTTCCCTTGTCGTTACGAAGCAAATAAACGTTATCAATCCCTGCTTTAATACGTTCTATCTTCATATGGAATCTCCTTCTTTCAGCCTAACGCTTTAAGCTGATCAAATTAAAAGCGAAGCTTTTGATTGCTTAGCTACGCCGGATTGATGCTTGCTTTGCTCCATGTTTTATATTCATGTTCATCATATATGCGTTGCGCTTCCCCCTTGGAATATCAGTTTGGATCCCGCTAAGCGGGAGAAGTAAACCTGGTCGTAGTTCCGCAGGAACGAAGACGGGCTTTTGTCAGGCAGAAACTTGTTAAAAGAATAGCCTCGGAATTATTACCAGGATTAACCAATCGGCAGAACAATGTGATATAGCTGCCGCTTCGTATCCTTTATAATAAAATACTGTCGCAAATATAATTGACGCAGAGAAATTCAAGAAATACAATTCTTTAAACCCATTGTGCCAGAATTCGAAAAACAGGGAGGAAATTACAATTGCCAACAAAGCCTGAAAGCGATGCTTCCGTAAAAGATACATGGCGAGTAACTGAACGCCCAATCTGCTTAGCAGCTCCTCACCAAATAGATTTCGTAATCCCCCCCACAGACCGAGGGATTTATATGTGTCAGACGTAGAAAAGAATGCCCAGGGAGAATCTTCAAAAACCCCAATTTGTATTGCGATGGATGTTAAGCCATATGTGACAAAGGCAACAAGGATTCCTCCTCCAACACCCCAAACCACAATGTTTAGTAGCGTTGGTCTTGATGGCGAAAGGATTTGGAAGGAGCAAAATATATCCGATTCTTGCAGTGCAACTGCAATTCGGACAAATACAAACGCCATGATACCCCACTTGATAATGTCGAACCACATCAGCGAATGAATCTGAATTGCCGATTGACCAACACTCTGGCCGTAGTCTTGGTAGAGCGTAATTGCTGCCAAATAATAGAACATTACATTAACCAGGACAGTGAGCCCCGTAAAGATCCATACAAAACGCATGTTTTTTGTAACGAATTCTTTTTTATAAATAAAGAGCGCAGATATGATAATTATCAACTCCAGAACGATTTTTGGAATATTTACCATGATACTATCCCTTAATTTTTCTGTCTAAGGTCTTAGGTTTGAGCTGCACCGGACAGACGCTTGCTTTGCTCTAGATTTTGCATTCATGTTCATCAGATAAGTTTTGTACGCCCCCTGGAATGTCACCATAAAGCTTTTTTTAGCCTGGCATTATATTGCTTGCGACATGTCATATCTGACATGTCTTTATTTTGATGAACTTGAATGATAAACCTCTCGTCTGGTTACACGGTGAAGTCAAAATACCACCTTTCTCTTCTTCTGCTCGAATTGAAGCTGGATATCTTCTGAGAACGCTCCAAATGGGTCAGAACCTCAGTAGGCCACAATCTCGACCAATGCCGAGTATTGGAACCAGGTGTCATGAATTGAGGATTAATGATGAGGCTGTAACTTGGAGATTGATTTATAGAATTGATGATGATGCCATCGTCATTCTTGAGGTTTTCATTAAAAAGACTCAACAGACCTCTAAAAAGGGTATAGATGTCTGTAAGAAAAGAATAAAGGAGTATGACAATGCGTAAAGAGAAAGTTAAAAGATTAGAAGGAAAGGGCTGGAAGATTGGCGCGGCTGAAGATTTCCTTGGTCTCTCTCCTGAAGAATCAGCATACATAGACCTGAAGCTCAACTTAAGCGCTAATCTTCGCAAGTTAAGGGCAGAACAAAACCTGACACAGATTGAGCTGGCAAAACGAATCCATTCAAGCCAGTCTCGAGTAGCCAAGATTGAAACGGGAGATCCTACTGTTTCTCTAGACCTTATCATTAAATCTCTTCTCGCTCTTGGAGCTTCAAAAAAACAACTAGCTAGAGCTATCTTATCCTGATTCACAGCCCTGTTTTGCCGATAACAGCAGCTATAGAGCAGTCCAATCCGCCGACTGGTTAGCCGATTAACATAATATCGTTATCTCTGCACCACTCTCTCAAAGTTTCTGACTGCCTAGCGTTTTCGAAGTCATACCACTTCTGCAAAGCCCCGCGATTATTGAGGAGATCCTTGAATCTTGCGTAAGCTCCTCTTTTTCTGAATATCTGTCTGACTTGTTCCAAATCGTCAGGCAAATATTGCTCAACAAATTCAAAAACCAAATTTCTTCCCAAATTCAGATCATTCTTATGTGGGATCTCAATGCAATCATCACGGCCATAAACATCCTCGGGTATTTTATCCTCATCACCATATTCAGACCAATAATAAATCTCACCTGTCTCTTTGCATATAATTGCTAGGTTTTCTGTCATTGCTGCAGCACTAACAAATTCAAAAGCGAGGTCTAAGTCTGTAAATTTGAATTCCATCACATTTTCCTGCTCAGGCTAACACTTTCGGCTTGAGCTGCTTCCTGAAACAGACTCGCTTTGTTGGATAATTGTATCCATCCACGTCATTTTCTTCTTTCTCCCCTGCTCTGCGTGTCGGACCCTGCTTAGGCGGGGAAGATCCCGCCGAAGGGGAACACGAAATGTCGGAATGAGTCCGCTCAAACCCCGCTAAGCGCGGTAAGCCGTTGTTATATTGCGGCGAATTCCAGTTTTTCAACACCAGTCAAATCAACACGCTGTCTTGCTATCCACAGCGAATAATTGTCCTGCATCCCAAGCCAACTCTCGGCAGTTCTGCCAAGAACTTGTGATAATCTCAATGCCATTTCAGGAGAAATATTGCTTTCACCATTTAAAAGACGGATAAAGGTCGAGGGTGCAACATCAAGATTCTTTGCAACCTTTCTCGAACTAATACCAAAAGGCTCAATATATATTTCGCGGATGAATTCACCTGGATGAGGCGGATTGTGCATACTCATTAGTGGTAATCCTCATAGTTTACAATTTGCACGTTCCCTTCTTCTAAATTGAAGGTCACTCGCCAATTGCCGCTTACCGATATGGCCCAAGTTCCTTTTTTCTTCCCTTGCATGGGGTGAATATCACAACCAGGTAAATCCATATCATCAATAATTCTGGCTGTATCAAGAGCAGCGAGCATTAGTCTGAGTCTTATTGCATGCTTTGCTTGAATTCCAGCTGTTGATCCAGTCTCGTAATATTTCTTAAGCCCCTTGTGCTTAAATGACAGAATCATGACTTAATATAGCGTATTGCGCGTCACGCAACAAACACTATCTTTCCGTCAAGTATAACGTCTTGAGCTTGTGCTGCTTCCTGAAGCAGACTCGATTTGTACGTTAATTGTATCCGACCACGACATATTCGCTTTGCACACCCTTTCATGCGAGTCCGCTTGAAGCTTTTGTTAGATTTTTCACCGATTTAACATGTCTCGATTATAGACATAAATCGCTCTTTTGATTTCGTTTCGGTATTCTCTACCAACAACTTGCGCGAGAAACATATTTACCATTGTACCAAATGCGCCTGTCGTGAATAGAACATTATTGTCATTTTTGTATCCTTCACTTGCCGCCACAACCGTGGCAGCAGTCATTAGTATTATAGCTATTTGATATTTCTCAGCTTTAGATTGAGCATTAACAACTATTTGTTGAGCATATGGAGAATCAACTAAAAACTCAGCAAGATTGTCAAATTCGAGTCTCTCATTGCCTCGCATTGCCCAAGCCTTGTTTTTAAGAAGGTGCGCTTGTAAGAAGATTGCTTTGTCATTATAACTTGAAGTTGAGGAAGAGTCTTGATAAGTAGTTTGTCCAAATATTGTTGCATGAACCATGATGAATAGTATCGAAAGCACCGTTGTTTTCTTCATTGTCCCTTCTCCCATTTACCTTTGAATAAATCTAACGTCTTAAGCTTAAGCTGCTTCCTGAAGCAGACTCGCTTTGTAGATTCAATGTATCCGACCACGACATATTCACTTTGCACACCCTTTCATGCGAGTCA
>CAZVSF010000041.1:0-18191 GCA_964630195.1 uncultured Lentisphaeria bacterium | reverse complement strand
TGTGTGTGTTGATTTAGTCATATTCATTCCAAATTAATTAGCGTAAGAGGGTCATTTTCCTGGTCTCAGAAAATGCGCCCGACTTAATATTATAGATATAGACACCTGATGGGAGATCACTTCCATCAAACTTAAGTTCATGCTGGCCGGCAGGCTTGTTTTGGTTGAGAAGCTGCGAAACCAACCTTCCACCAGAATCATAGATTGTTATCATGGTTACTCCGCTCAAGATCAAATCATATTTGATCACAGTATTGGGATTAAAAGGATTTGGATAATTTTGATCAAGGGCATAGGAATCAGGAAGAGAAGCATCAGATAGAGAAGAAGTCTGTTGAAAGGTCACCATGATTGCTTTGTTGTCGTCCATAACCAAAGTCTCAGGATTTGTTGAAGAACCATCAAGATCGCCACCCCAATGGCTGAACTCGTATCCTTCTGCTGGAACAGCTGTAACTGTTACACTAGTCCCAGGCATATAGGAGGGTGCATCCGGATCGAAGGAAACGGTACCAGCCAGATTCCCTGATGGGTTCCATACACTGATGGTATACATGATGGGTGCACTGAAGTTGGCTTGGACCTCGATGTTCTCTATTACAACTATGGAGATCGTATCCTCTGAGCCGCTCACATCTCCTGACCAACCTTCGAAATGATGTCCTTCATCGGCTAGGGCGATGAGTTCTAGCTCTGTACCTGATGCATAAACCCCTCCTGGTGGATCCATCAGAACGGTTCCCGATCCTGTACCGGTGAAAGTCACTGAGACTATCAATGGTAAATCCTCGTTTTCAAACCAGTCCGGTCCAACATCAGCCGAGGTCAGTGGCTGGCGGATCCCACTGCCATATTCATCAGCTCCAATATCCTTGTTTTCATCACGTTCAATCCCATCAATGTCATCTATCACAAATGGATAATCACCTGACGCAGCGTCTACTGCAGGACTTGAGGCGGAGATCTGATACCAGGCATTGGTTATTATGAGTTCTGGATCATCCTCGATATATCCCACAGCTGGCACGTCACCAAGATTTGATCCATCGAACATATTGCCTTCCCAGAACTCATTGACTCCCGGATATTCAGGATGTGCTGTATAACAACTAGCACTGCCACTCTGTGAGATCACATTATTGGCAATAATATTGTCTGTGGGTGGATGGCGAATCAGGTCATCACTATCGAGGGCACCAGAATAAATCCCGGAGGCACAGTTGACGATCGTGTTATGGGCAATGGTGATACTATCAGCGCGCACATGTCCCCCCTCACCAATGACATAGTCTTCGTGAGCCATACCGGTATAAAGCGTTATCGCGCTTCGCTGCCCCGTACCGGTTAGATCCTGGAAGTAGTTGTTAAAGATTTTGTGGCCACGATGGGTGATTCTAACCCCGCCTGTACCGTCAACATTATTGCCAAAGAAGTAGTTCCCCTGGACTGTGCAATGAAGACCCTGGCGCAAAGTCAGGGTTCCCTTGCATTCAACGAAGGTGTTATAGCGATAAATATTATTATAACACTTATTGGAGATAATCTCCATTTCACCGTTGCATTGATAAAAATAATTGTTCTCAACAATCGTGTTTCCAGAAAGATTTGAGTATGCTCCCGCTGCAATTTTTATCGTCTCATATCCGTTGCCATTCCCCTCAGGTTTATCGGCAAAATGATTCCACTCGATTTGATGAAAGCCGTAGGGTGCAGACGATAATGAGACCAGAACAGTCACACCACTATGGCGTTTACCCGAAAAATAGCAATGATCCAGGCGGTTATGAGCTCCTTTCAAAATTACCCAATGATATCTTGTGTTTGAATTCGGTGGATTATATTCTGAAACTTCGGTATTTGTGACCCGGCAATGTTGACTGCCACTTTTAAAGGTAATGGCACTACTCGTATTGTAGCCACCTACCAGGCGGAGGCCATCTACCTTCAAGTATTGTCCATCTAGGCTGACCCGTGAGCTGCCATTCAGGATGACATAGCCTGGTGTCTCTGCCCGCAACAAAATTGAGTCACCCGGTGCACCATCGCCACTGAAGTCAACATATTGATCGGTCCAGGCCCCATTTGCCATGGTGAGCGTATCTCCGGGTTGAGCCTGATTCATGGTGGAGTTGATTTCTGCAGCGGTAGAAACCAGAAATTCCTCAGCCTGTACATTGAGTGAAGAAATCAGTATGCTGGCAATAAACAGTTGCCAGCGAAACGAAGGTGTTGTCCAAGATTTTGTCATTTGAGCAAGATCATTTTTTTTGTGTCGGAATAAGTTCCGGACTCAATATGATAGATATAGACACCAGCTGGAAAATCACTTCCATCAAACTCAAATACATGGTGTCCTGCAGGCATCATTCGATCGAGTAGCTGATAAACCATTCTTCCGGCAGAATCATAGATACTCAATCGGGTTACCGCTCCTTGAACCAGGTCATATTTGATCACAGTATGCGGGTTAAAGGGATTGGGATAATTTTGTCGGAGAGCGTATACCTCTGGCATAGACTCATCCTCGCCTGCAAGGGCTGTGAGGGAAAGAAAGGTAACCATGATGGCTTTGTTGTCATCCATTTCAAGTGTTTCTGGATTTGTTGAGGATCCATCCAGATCGCCTCCCCAATGGCTGAATTCATAGCCTTCTCCTGGAACGGCCGTCACGGTAACAATTGTACCAGGGAGGTAAGATGATGCGGCTGGGGAAAATGAGACTGTTCCAGAAATATTGCCGGAAGGATTCCATACACTGATGGTAAACCTCTCTGGAGCGTTGAAAGTCGCTCCGATCTCCATGTTCTCAGTCACAGTGATGGAAATGGTATCTTCAGAACCGCTTACATCACCGAACCAGGCTTCGAAAACATCTTCACCGTCGGCGACTGCAATAAGCTCCAGTTCTGTTCCTGGAGCATATATCCCTCCCGGAGGATTCATCAAAATGCTTCCAGATCCTGTACCTCCAAGGGTCGTAATTACAGCCAAAGGTAAGTTCTCATTCCGAATCCATTCTGGTCCAACATCCTCTCGGGTCAGGGGTCTATTCAAAATGGCAGAGGTGGAATATTCATCTGCACCAATGTCTCTGGCTCCATCGATTCGATCTTGTCCGTCAATATCTGAAGTCACAAAAGCATACTCACCTACGGCTCCATCTATGGCTGGGCTTGCAGGCCCCAGTCGCCATAGGCCCTCGGAAAATGCCAGTAAGGGGTCAACGATCTCTATTCCAGTGGTGTCTGCCAAACCGAGAGTAGTCCCATAAAACAAGTTGCCAGAATAGCTGATTCCTTCGACATCGTCGGCCATTGTCGCCAGGACCCCTGTGGTTTTATAGCAAAGGTTATTCGATATCACTGAATTTCTGGGTGGTACAATTCGGTTCGATGAAGCGCTATACATGATGCCAACAGAAATATTGGGGTCACATTCGAACATGGTATTAAAGGCTACCGTGATATTTTCAACCTCAGGGTTCTCCACAGCAGATTCATCGGGTTGCGCATACATAAATGCGATGGCACCTTTTTCACCTGTCAGGTTTTCAAAATAATTGTTATAGACGACATGATCCTTGCTGTACATGCGAACACCGGCTGTGCCGTATTTATTGTTCCCAATGAAGAAATTATCGTAGATACGGTTTCCTTCATTTTTCCGGCAGGTTACGGTTCCTACACTCTCATAAAATGTGTTTCGGCGGATATCATTGTCCCCTGCCTTGAGCGAAATAATTTCAATTTCTCCATCACACTGATAGAATAAATTATCTTCAATAATCACCCTGCCATAAGCGATGTCACCACCCTGGATTCTTAAGGTCTCCCAGTTGTTCCCTGTCATTCCCAGCGGGAGATCCCCAAAATAGTTATGGTCAAGTTGTGTATAGCTTGGTTCGCCGTCAGGGATGACAACTTTAATCATGGCATCCTTGTGGTTTTTACCACTGAAGTAGGAATGATCGAGTCGGTGATATTGCCCTCTGATCTGCATCCATTTGTAATAGAAGTCCCAGTATGGAGGGTTGTAATCAACCACAGCAAGATTGGTAAATCTGCAATGGTGGGATGAACTTGAGGTATTGATGAGATGATTATCCTGATAGGTCTGATAGCCGCCTAAAAAATACAGCCCATCCACTATCAGATAGCTTCCAGAAAGATCCAATCGTGAGTTTATGCCTGTGATAATCACTTCACCACGGATTTCAGCACGCAACAATATGGGTGCTTCTTCAGTTCCATTTCCTGAAAAGGAAATGACCTGGTCACGCCAGATCCCAGTCGCCATAGTCAGTGTATCCCCTGGTTGGGCCTGTGCCATCGCCTGGCTGATGTCAGTGTTACTTGTAACATAATAATCCATGGCACTGAGCTGAATTGCCAATATTAAAGAGAACAGTCCGACAATAATAGTTTCAGATTTCATTTTGAAACCATTCCCCGGGGATCTGCTGTTGTATAACTAAGATCCTTGAATAAACACGAAAAGGTTCCATCACCCGGTCCACGAAGACGCAAGCCCAGCTTCCCACCTGGAAGTGAAGGTCCATGATCCCTAGCTGATAGTACGAGTTGATCGTCAACCTTCAACCACAGTTGATCACCCCTCTTCCCCATCTCTATTTCATACCAGACCTGGTCCATTGCAATATCAGTTTCCCGCGCCAGATCGGTGAAACCGGGATTTTTTGTAAGAAAGGCATTGGGTTGATGATATCCGGTATGGAATGCGAAGGTGTAACTTTGTATTTCTGCAGTGTCAGACTTCCAGAATCCAAAATTGCCATCATGATCAGCAGGTATTAGTAAGGGATCACCGTCAATATTTGATGCCGAAAGGATGATGACGCAGACACCCTCATACTGAAGTGGTTTTACCTTAAACTTCAGGGTCAGATTCTCCTCTAAAGATTCTCTGGAGAGAAGTACAATGCCTTTGGAGTCTTTGCCTTCTGTCAATTTCAGAGCATTCTGGTCTTGATCTACTGCTTTTGAACCAATTCCAACCAGCTCCCAGTTCAGTAATTCTGAGATAGCTATTTTATAGATTTGTGAGTCGTGTCTACAAGAACCCAATCCGGCAACAAGTAAAGTGGTAAACAATAGGACACTAATATGATTCTGAGATCGACCCATTTTTCCTTCTAGCTATTTCCCATCTATCCAATATTTGCTCCAGTCAAAACGAGTGGAACAAACCCAGGTGTTAAGCTTCATAAGTCATGTTGCCGCCAGCAAAACAGAGTTTAGCCGGCGGCAACAGTCTCTTTTAAGTAGACCAGAACAGCATGCTCTGGCTATTTGTCAACCCGTCTTATTTCAGCAATAGCATCTTGTGTGAAATTGACTGACCATTGGTTGTCAGTGTGTAGACGTAAAGACCCGAGGATACTTCACTGGCATTCCATGTCACTGAATATGAGCCACTTGGTTTTGCATCCTGTACCAATGTTGCCACTTCTGCCCCGTTTAAATCATAAACGACAAGATTCACAACAGATGGTTCATCCAGAGTGTAATTGATGCGAGTGGAAGGGTTGAATGGATTGGGATAGTTCTGTGACAGTGTAAAGCCCATAGGTTTTGTTTCTGTATCGATACCTGTTGGAGGTGGGGCTGTAGCCCAACGATTATCACCGATAAAACCACCAGTTGAAGATCTGAAATACAAATATGGAGAATTAACTTCGAGATTACCGTTTGCTGCGTCGGTAAATTCAGGATCATAACTATAGATAGTTGCTTCATCTAAGGTGGCATTCCCATAACCTGTTTGCTCTCCCGGACCTGCTACAAACCTGTCGAAAGTGCTCATACCTGTCGTATCGATGGCAAATGTATCGATATGGCTTATCGTAGAACCATCACGGTCGATCTTTACCAGGGATCCAGCTTTTCCCAATGGGTTGGTATTGGCAATGAGAATATCTCTTACCGTCACATTTTCACTTTCCCGGGAATAGATCGTCCTGGGATTAGAGTTATAAAAAGTAAGGTTTTCAAATGTCAGTACTGCAGTAAGCACTTGGGCACCTTTTGCACCTTTAAATGTAATACAAGCCTGATTGTCAGGACCTGCGCAATTGACAAATGTACAGTTCCGAACATAAACACTGTCAGCAACTCGAACGGCTGGATCATCAGTACCGCTTACCTTCTGAGCCAGGATCACTTCATCATAAATGTTCTCAAAATGACAATCTTCAACTACCATGACACCGACAAGTGCCTTGACACCAGATTCTGCATCAGTATCACCTTTTGTCACTCTAATTGCGTTAGCTTTACCTTCGGCAACAGTTGTTCCAGATTGAGACACATTGTAGAATTCGCATCCTTTAACCGTAATATCAAGTCTAGGTGTATTTGCCTGTGTACCGGTTGTTGGATTAGGGACGATGGCAATGACATCTTTTGATGAGAATTCATTCAAAGATCCATCAGAACGGGTACCTTCAAAAATAACATTCTCAACCGTAAAATCGGCCCATACCTCTAAATACCTACCTAGAGTGTCGCCAATAGCCGCACGGATAGTGGGTTTAACTGCCAATCCATCAGCAGCACGTATGGTGAGAGGAACGGAAATAGAATCAACATCTGAAAATTCATAAAAACCACCATCTGTCACCAATTCAATCACGTCAGCGGCAAAACCGCCGTTTACAGCCATAAGTGCATCTTTCAGGTCAGCGCCTTCAACACCAGCCTGAGCTTGAATGGTTTGTCCGAATGACATGCTTACCATACATATCATCACTAAAAACGTAACCAATGCTCTCATAGTTACCTCCTTTTTGGGTTATTGATCTTATCTTTCTTTTCTATCTATAGTGATATACAAACCTGGCTTTGATTAAAACACAAGTCTATACCCTACTGTGATATTTTCAACTGAGTTCAATACGTAATTCGTATTGCTGAAATATTGGTCGTAGTATTTTAAACTGCGATTTTCATATGCCAGATCCAGATACCCGTTTAATATTTTTATGCTTGCGCCAGCGGTCATACTGTTAACAGCAGGGCCTCTGTCTTTTATAGCAGCACCATCAGGGATAAAAGTCTCAGGCAATGAACGATATCCACCCATCAATGATAACCAGGAGAAGGGTTTATATTCAACTCCAAGACCTACTATGATCTGGTCTGCCCACCCTCGGTGTGTCGTATCTTCTATGGCAAATGTAAATTCGTTTGAACTATGGTTTGTTTTACTCAGGTCCGCCGCTATTCTAAAAAAATCAGTTGGCTGAACACTGACACCAAAGGCATAGCCCAGAGCTACTTTCATCTCATCTGTGCCTGACATTGCTGTCGTTCCCAGGGTGTCATTTTCAAACGTGTAATCCCACTCCCGCTTTACTGTGTATCCGGGATTGATTCGTAATCCTATGTTGATTTTGCTAAAATTGATGAGTGTACTGATGTTGAGGGCAGTTGAGCTGAAATTTGAGGTGCCTGCTGTACTTGTATTCAGTGTATCATAACTAAATGCCATAAGATTTGCATCAATAAGGTCAAAATATCCCACCCGGTTTAAATAGCCTGAGTCGTCCGTTTCACCGCTTATCATTTCGATACCCAGACCGAAACTAATATTCTCATTCAATGCCATACCAACGGCGGCATTATAGCCCCAAATATCTCCTGTCCTGATACGCTCATAATCAGACCATAATACTCTAATACTATCCAGGGGATCGCTAACCCGGTCAATCTCACCTTCATATTGGAAATAGCCTATATGGGGACTTATGTAAGTATGATTCCGATCATAATCCTGGACATTGAATTTTTTATTCATCGCTGCTGCGACGTAAAATTTCTTCCCAAGCATATGCAGAGGTAATCCAATTGTCACGGACAAGGGTCCTGAGCCATTAGCTGCTCTAGTCCAGTCAGCTGCATCCTTGCTGAAATGATCCGTTCCTAAAATCGGGTCTGTCACCACATAGTTTGTATCATTGTTAAATACATCGTGATCGAATAAGCCGTTATTTACCGGATCTGGTATGAGCATTCCATCCAGAATAAACCCAAGAGATACAAATTGACGATTGGGTCTATACTCCTGATTCTCCTGCCAGGATTTCTTATAAGAATCACCTGTAATCGATATACTAATGCCATCGATACTGGTCAATCCTGCTGGATTCCAAAACAGTGAGTTTATGTCACCGGCTGCTGCCGTATATGCGCCACCCATGGCGATTGCCCTGACACCGTTCATGACTGGTGTGGATATTCCTTGAAATGCGATCGGGTCGCCCCTATGCTGGGCTACCACAGAATCAATGGGTCCAAAAAGAGCAAGAGCAATTAGAAATGTTAAAACGACATGTTTAAAGGTAGTCATCACTAAACTCCAGAATATCAAAATCTTGTTAATTAAAGCCGTAGCCAATTGTAAACCGTGAAACAGGGCTGAATGATGCTCCGAAACTGGCATATGAATAGTCAAATCGAATGCCCTTGACATTTACACCAAATCCAAGGGTTAAACCTTCAATGTCATAATTCACTCTTTGCCCACCACGGAGGAACAGCATATCACGAAATGAATATTCAAAGCCAATATTAAACTGTTGTCCATAATCCCTGGCCTCCAACATATCAAAGGCAAAGAGAAGACCATGCACATCAGATTCGGCATACATTGGATTCTCATTTCCAATAATCTGCCCAGCAACTCCTATGGAGAGTTCTTGAGGTAATGGATAGCTTTCACCCTCTTCCCGAAATTTGATTTCGGGGCCAAAGTTCTTAATGGCAGTTGCCAACTGAAGAGATTTGAACCCGGTATTATAGTTAAATCCTGCATCTACAATGATGGCAGAAGCTTCCTCAACCACCAAATCCTCGTGAGCATATTTGGCTGTGATCCCAAATGCGAATTTTTCGGAAATTTGTCTGGCGAGCGACAATCCAAACACCTGGGCACCTGGTGTAACGATATTTCCTGTTAGACCCGGATTATATAGACCTGATTCCAGAAATCCGAGATTCTCAACTTTTGTCTCTTCAATATCACCAATATTGACGACCATTCCCTGAATTCCAATGGTTCCGATTCTATCCAAGGTCCAGGCCATAGAAAAAGATTGGTGGGACATATCCAACAGATAATCAAGCTGTGAAATCGAGAAGTCCACTTTTTCTACTTTTGCAAGCGCTGCAGGGTTTGAGAATACTGCTCCAGAACTATTTCCAACAGCTATGAACGCTCCACCCATACCAGTTGATCTTGCGTCTGAATTCACCTTCAAAAACTGAAATGAGGTAGTACCAACTTTATTAAAAGCCCTACCATCAGCAAATAATATTGATGAACAGACGAAAAGGCCGGTCAGCAAATTCGCTATTTTAAAAATTGATCTCATTGATCTATTCCTCATTATTAAGCCTGAATTATTTGACCACAATTAGTTTACCGGTGGCCTTGTCGCCATCGGGGGTTGTTATCACATAAACATAAATTCCTGATGCAATATCCTGATCGTTCCGAGATATTTGAAACCAGGCTGTAGAATACAAATCTGCATCATGTTCTATGGTATCAACCAATTGCCCTGCGTATGAAAATATCTTTATCGTACATCTTCTTGGTAAACCGTAGAAACCAATAGCGTCTTCCTCGCCCCCACCCCCTGTAAAACCTGAACTGCCATGGAATGGATTGGGTACAGCATAGACCTTCGTCAATTGATCAATAGCACCTAAATTTTTGGTATGATAGGTGATATTCGACTTGCCGCTTTCATTCCCGTTCACATCAATGGATGTAACAGCATAATACTTGGATTCACCAAGTTTGAATGTGTCATCATCATCTTCATAATAGTACAGACCGTCGCCATTAATATCACCGGTCATGAGCGAGTCCATCAATGACCATGGTCCCATGCCCATATTAGAGCGGTAGATCCTGTATCCGGCAATTGTCCCCATCAATCTTGGAGGGTTGAAACTTTCTGCACTGGTGTTCCACACTATCTCTACTGTTGATTGCGCTGTGTTTTTTACCAGGATAACGGGTGCTGGTGCTGGGATAGGTATTTGCCATTTGGTTGGGTTTTCCGAGGGACTTGGGTTGGATTCAGGCCAAAGGACTCCATTAGCAGGTCTTTTCCCCTGAGTATCGAGCGGAATGGTTGCGCCAAGATATGCTTCATGTGCCTTATGGGCGACCTGATTCACTGTGATAACATCTGAGTTTACATAATCCGGATAGCCATAATCATCTAGATATGCTTCAGTTAAAACGTTTCCTTCTGCGTCCTTAATTTGCTTATTCAAAGATGGTGCTGTACCAAATGGTCTGCTTATCTGCCCACCAATGAATTTTTTACCCTCAGTGGCACCGTATCCAACAACTTCAGCCGCAACGATTGAGAATTTATCACCGATATTTAAAGTGTATGGACCCCAACCGAGGTTAAAAGTTGTGCCATTATATGCTTGTGTGTGACCTTGATAGGCTCTGCCCATCCAATCATAACCTTCAGGTGCAGTGTAACCTGCACTATTCATAAAATTAGGAAACATTGCATAAAGATCGGGATCGTGAATACTCAACCAGCGTTCATCCATATTCATGGCTCTATCAAATAGTTTAGCTGACCTGGCATTAGCCGTCTGAGATCGCATGTTCCAGGGCTGTTTAATCCTATTCTGATCATCCAGTTCGTAATAACCTAGAACCGGGTCATGTTTCAAGTAACTGACTTTATCTGATTCATTCAAATCTGGATTATCAGGATCAACAATCGCCAGGTGATCTATTCCATAGTATAAAAAACAGATACCTGCAGCCTGGGGTGATAGTAATCCACCACCGTTTATACCCGTTTCGGACCAGAGCAGAAAATTATCAGGATCAGGTTCTGGATGACCGGCACCATTATGTATAGTTTCATCAGCAGTACCTGTGCGAGTGACCATATCAAATGCCAACCAGTAATCCTGATCGTAATAATTCTTGGCATCGCCTCTTGAAAAGGAATCATAAAACCAACTGCCGTATGATCGCTGAATACCGAACATTGAAGGAGCGAGTCCCTGTGAGAAATGAACCAATACATCATGGAGTGCAAAGTCATTCTCAATCGTATCTTCATAACCGTCTGTATCGCCAGTATATTCAAATTCATATTCGAATATCACCATATCATCAAAATCGGGGAAACTCCAGGCACGAGTCGTGCGAGTAACGGTGATGCCGATTGATGTGGCCCATTTTGCTATGATTATTTCTTCAGCCTCATTTGGGTCATAATCAGGATTTAGATAACCCAAACCATCCTCATCAGTTAATATGGGAAAGTTCTCTATTTCTTCGATCGATATGGGAAAACTCCAAACTCCGAAGGGTAACTCCGGTGTATTTGTTCCAACACCACCACAGCCTACATAGATTCGATTTTCGCGACCCGGTAAGCCTTCAGGGTTTCCTGACAATAAGATTCCTGAGCCTAAACTATTATGCTGGCCACTGTAAGGTATCCCATTTACTACCGTACTTGATCTGGGTGGCCATTCCATCAAAGGGACATCAGAAACTTCACCGGCCGGACCATATTGATAAGGTCGACTTATTTCTCCTGTGTTGTAAACAGTCTCATGCAGCATTCCTCTGTCATGTATTCTGTATTCCCTGACTTGAGCATGTAGCCAATTCTGCAATAACAGTATTATTGTAAAGACTATGACCAGTTTTTGTTTTGCTTGAGACGTATTCATCTATCCATCATCTCCAAATATTTTTACTTTTAACAAATTAAAAGTCCAATTTCATACCAAATCTGAATGACCGTGGGCTGTTGCTGTACAAATAGGGTGTCAGATTTGTCAGGTAAGGGGCAAAGTCTGTCTCGGTTAGCACATGATCAATATCTGTCTCAGGTACCACAGCATCAACTTTATCCCCTGTTACTGGATCATAATATGTGTTCACATAACGCTCTCGGTAAACATTTGAAGGACTATCACTAAACGTTCTGGAATAATGCCAGACTTTCTCATTGAGTAAGTTGTAGCCCTCGACAAATACTGTGATTTTATTTGAGTTTAGCTTCACAATTTTTTCAAATCTGGCAGTGAGATTCTGTTCATCCGGTGTTCTCATGTTAAATCGAAGTCCCTGACCGGAAGCATCCCAGGTGAATGGTCTTCCAGACATGAACTTGTAAGTGGCTCTAAAGGTTATACCCCCAAGTGGATGCATTCCCATGAGCCCAAATCCTGCTTTGTTCTCCGTATGAAATCCTAATGTGGCTACTATTTTGTGCAACCGGTTGAAATCAAGGAAGATATCTTTGGGATTTCTCAGCTTGTCAATCTTATTCGGGTTTTCATAATGAACGACCTGATCAGCTGCACCTAAGGGACTGGATGCTTGACCAGTAGCGGACTCCCAATTGTATCTGAGATTTGCCTGGATAAACCCACGTTTCTTATCCAACGCTACCTGGAACCCATGGATATCAGCATACTCACGATTATCAAATGTGTTGTATACGTTACCATCAAGATCTTCGTACTGGGCACCCTGCACTAAATTGCTGACATTTTTATTATAAGCGCTAAGATCAAGACTCAGACCCAGTGGCAGCATTCTAACAATTCCCATATCGTAAGAAGTCGTCTTTTCAGGCTCCAGTTCTGCGTTACCCAATCTGTCGAAGTTCGGGTAGGTATTCCTCTGGAAACGACTTTGAAAAATATACTCAAATGCTGGCCGTTGAGTAAATACACCATAATTCAAGTGCAAGACAGTTTTCTCAGATATTGGGAACGAAAAACCAATACGGGGCTGAAAAACACTGGTTAGCTTTGTGGTGCTCTTGGCTGCTTTATCTTCATCATAAAACCCACCTGTTTCAGGATTGCCATTTTCGAACCCTGGATTGCGATAGGGTGAGTATCTATTGGTAAAATACTCTGTATTGAAATCATAGAAATCATAGCGCATCCCGAGATTCGCAATAAACCCCTCGTATTCCATTTTATCCTGTAAGTAGAGTGCGCCTTCAAACGGGTAAGCCTGATAATCATCCCACCTGGCACTCGTCTCATTGGTCAAAGAGGATTGCTGGTTTACATCGATATCATAATATTTGAGTGCAATCCCTGACTTTATCAGGTTCCTCTGATTAATTTGGCTGCTGATATTCCATGAGAAATCAGTCGTAGCCGCATGATAATTACCCCTCGTTGTTACAAGGTTACCACCGGTATGACCAGAAGGAGATTTTGAAAATCGCCAGTTTGAGTTATTGTTATATATCTGAGAAAATTCATCTTCCTGGAGAACTTCATTGAACTGATCCTCCCTCGTGGCAAGATGACTTAACTTCATCTCCATAAATGTTGATTGACTGGCCGTACGATTCCAGTTTACACCAAACTGCTGTGTTTTTTGGATCACCTTCGGGACAGTTAATCCACCCTCAAACCAACGCAGAAAATTGTTGGTGATATCATTTTCAAAATCGTGATTAAAATTATACATCAGCGACAATTTGTCGCCCGAATTGATTCGATATGAGAAATTTCCCAGTATCTGGAAATCCAGGTCTGGAGTGGGAGTTGGAATAAAGGTTTGCTTTCTGTTGACCTGGGCAGCTACAAATAGCGCAGTATTTGCTGACAGAGATCCACCCGTTGAGAACTCTGCCCGATAGTCCGGGGCAGCATATTCCATATCCATCTGTCTGACCAGCTGGAGCCATAGCGCTCTCATCATCATCGCAGTATGTAATGAGTCCGCCCGTGTAGGTGGTGGTGGAATAGGAAAGCCGATTCGTTGTTGGGGTACATACTTATCTTCAAAGTCGATGGCTGAAAAGTCTAATAGCATTCCGCCTGACAAGGGATCGATCCCATCCACCCACTCATCAATATTGAACAGTGAATCCATGTAGGGATTGACTTCTCGAGAGTAAACACTCCCTCCCCAATGATCGTATCTATCATTCGTCTGGGATACTTCAACACGGGTCTTCCAGTCTCCCCACCCTTCTTTGGGAACCATGTTCACTACACCAGATTGGACATTACCATACTCAGCAGAAAATCCACTTGTGTGAACCTCGACCTGTTCAAGTCCGATAGTGATAGGGGAAAATGTTTTTCCGCCAGTTAAGGGGTTCATGATGTTTACACCGGCAATTAAATAGGCTGCCTCACCGTCACGACCACCCCTGAAATGTCCACCATCCACATCTGCCTGTAGATTCACAATGCCACCAACGTTGGAGATACCCGGTAAACTTTCGATGGTTTGAACATCATAAGTTTGCTTTGTGGCTGTTAAATCAGGATCAGCGATATCAGGTCTGTAAGCGCTCACGAGCACTTCATCACCCTGGATAGTCGAGGTCTCTAATTCATAATCGAGATAGATGGTTTTATCGATAAGAACAAGAACATTTGTTTTTTGCTCTTCTCGATACCCGATAAATTCGGCTCGAACGGTATAGCTGCCAGGTGGTATGTTAATGATGAAATATTCACCTTGAGAGTCAGTTGATGTACCGAGATTGGTACCTTCGATGATCACATTCGCGCCGATAAGTGGAGCACCATTTGATTGATCAATTACTTTCCCACTGATTTTACCTGTCTCTCCTGCGAAAAGAGTTCCTGACAGTATTACAATGATTAGATAAAAACCGATGATGTGTCTGGCAGTTCCATTGACCATCAAACGTCCCTCCAACTATTTTTTGTCAAACTCATAAACAACCAATCTGTACCAAAATGGTGATAGTTCATTCCATATCCTTCGTAGCGATAAGTGAATGTTCCAACGCCGTCTTCATATGACGCTCCATTTCAGCAAATGCACCCTCGGCATCCTGGGCCGCGACCAGCTCAAATATATTTTGATGATAATCTACTGCAATTTCATGTGCCTGGTCGATTTTACGGATGAGTGTGGTAATTTTTGGCATCATTTGAAAAATGGGTTCCATTACAATCGGCAAGACCAGGCTATTGGTGGATTGTGCCAATTTTGAGTGGAAGTCACGATCCAGCTCACCTTGAGAGCCACGATCAACAGAATCGATATGGGAAAATTTTTTCATAATTGCATCGAGTTCGGCAAGATCTTCCGATGACCGGTTTAAAGCAGCCAAACGTGCACTTTCCGGTTCTATTGTACACCTCAGCTTGGCAATATCGATAATCAAGTCTTTCCCCAGATGTATCTCGAGATACAGGTGCATGGGGTTAAAGGCCAGAGCTTCGGAATATGAGTTGACAAAGATTCCGGAGCCTTTGTGAATACTGATTATACCTTTGCCGCTCAGAATTTGGAGAGCTTCCCTTACCACGGGTCTACTCACACCAAAAAGCGCGGACATGTCATGTTCGTTTGGTAGTTTCGCACCTGGTACAAGGATTTTAGTCCTGATGGTGTCTTCTATCTGCGCAGCAACTTTTTTGCTGAGCGTTTCATGATGTACAACCGGTTCGAATATTGCGTGCATATACTTCTCCACAAGATGGACAGGAACCATACAAAATAAATTTGTCTTACATATTTATATCATACACAAAAGTAATCGATTACCTAGCCGGAGCAAGTCATATTTTAAGGAGGAGTTTGCTGGCTTACTTTTGTTAAACACATTAATAGTCTTGGTTCAAAGAGACAGAAATGAGTACAGGTAGTAAAAAAGGAATCCAGTTATACTGACCATGCAACGCTTGAACATGTTCATCGACCTCGCCAAAGCAGTTCATGCTAAGGCAAGGTCACATCGGTCTAACTGTATAGAAAATCAGTACATTAATTTGAGTTTAAGCTGCTGCTCCACCCGTATCTCGCCTGATCCAGTTATCTTGTTTCCAGAGTGCTGGTTATTTTTAGCACCCCACAATAATGCCACAAGTTTCACTGGATTATTTTTGAAAATATTATCGCGGAGAGCCACATTGATAATACCTCGTGTTTTCAGCAATATTTTGGATTCTTCATATTTTCCACATCTCGTGAAACTACAATCCCTGACACGCAGGTAGCCGCCTATGGTCGATTCATCATAGCCCCCACGATAAAAGTTCAGAACATTTTTACCAATATTTTCAAAGCTCGTATTGCTGATAGTAACAAATTCTGCGTTGTAATCACCCTTATCATCGATCTCCGCGGCCAACACAATTCCGCTGGAACAATTATGAATGTGACTATTGGTAATGGTCAGGGTATCGGCAAAAGAGCCTTTATGAGCGAGCAGGACATGATCGAAGTCTGAGATTCCAACATCATCGATCCAGAGTTTGTAGCCTGGGGACATATCGATCTCAAGGGTTTCAAAAGCATATTGTAAACCCGTTCCCTGGATAAGAGCGCTCTCCAGATGGAGCTCTCCCCTCGGTTTCATTTGAAAGAGCGGTGTCTTCTCAGATCCCTGGTAATTAATGATACTTCTTTTATCGCCGTCAGCACCTCTCAGGGTGACACGTTTGTCAATTTCCAGCGACTGAGCCACATTGATCATCCCTTCAGGTAGATAAATGATATCCCCAGCTGAAACCTTTTCAAGTAAGGCGGCCAGGGATCCTTCGTCCCGGTCATATTCATAAATTGTGGGAATGCTTGATTCCGGGAGTCGAAACCATGGAGCACCGTACTTCGAGGCATCAATTGCGCCCTTTCCAGATCTTCCATCTGGAATCGATGATCCCACAGCATTGTTGAGATGACGTGAGTTTCCAACGATGTCACTGGCTATTTTTTGAAACTCAAATCCCTGATAGGTTTTACTCAAATCAACGGATTGCTCTTTCTCTGGCACCAGCAACCAGTCTGAGATCTGTTTCATATTCAAATTGGCAGGTGTGATCCCCTCAAATCCAGCATCTTTCAACCCTGCATTATCGAGATAATTATTGCGAAATTTGATACCGTCTATCTTGTCATAGGTCTGAATTGGATGTGGGTCAGGCGTTGTATTGAAAATGATGTTGTTTGCGATCACCGTACGAATGGGTCTGGCCGAACGGATCTCACTTTTTGGAAGGACATCCTTCATATCCATATTGGCACCTACACCCAGCTGCCAGGGGGCCTTGCAATCTACCCAGGTGTTGTATGCTACGACCACATCTGTCACCTGATTGTAGCGATTGAGTGGGGATTTGGGAATACCGTTCATAATGGCAAGCGGACTGCGAAACTCAATGCCGCTGATGCGGTAGAAATAATTATTGGTCACCCAGTGTCCCGTATTGATGATCCTCACTCCGCCATTGAATTCTGAAGCTGCATCCCCAATAAAATAGTTACCATCGATGGTACAATAATTTCCGTGGCGCATGACCAGTGAACCTTCACAATGATAAAAGATGTTGTTCCTGAACACATTGAAGTTGGACTTGCTGGAGATCACTTCTACTTCACCATTGCAACGATCGAACAGGTTGTTTTCCACATTGACATAGGATGGGGACATGGAGGTTCCGCTATCACCGATCTGCAGGGTTTCCCCGTGGGGACCCCCCTTCCGTGGGCGAGGTCCAAAGTAATTGTTCACGATCTGATGGTGATTGTTAATGTTTTCATTTCCCTTGAGGAAGACGCGTACCGTGGGACCATCATTGGCTTTTCCCGTAATCGAACAGGATTCTAAGGAATTATGTCTTCCCCAGAACTCAACCCAGTGGTCCGTGGTGATCCGGTTTTTCTGGGTAAAACCATCGATTGCACAATTCATCACGGTACTGTGATTCGCAATGTGCTCATCGTCGATCCTGAATGTGATCACACTGTTGGAAGGTGTATAGCCATTGCGAAAGTAGAGACCATCCACAATCAGGTATTCGCCGGAAAGTTTTAGGGATGACTGACCTTCGATGTAGACCTCTCCCGGCGTTTCAGCTCGAAGCAGAATGGGATTATGCTCGGTTCCAAAACCTTCAAACTCGATATTGACATTCTCCCATACACCATTTTTCATAATGATCTTGTCACCTGGTTGGGCTCTCTCAATTGCAGAATTGAGTTCGGCAGCATCACTTACAAAATGTTCAACTCCTTTTTCTGCAGAACAGGTGATCAATAAAATGGAAATACTCAATAGGCTAAAGATCTTTGACATGTTGTTGTCCTTTGCTCAGTTTTTTCATCATCATTTGACCTAATTAAATTTGTATGACAAATCTAAAATAGAA
>CAZVSF010000040.1:0-18305 GCA_964630195.1 uncultured Lentisphaeria bacterium | reverse complement strand
CGTAGATATCGACAATTAGACCTCAATTTTTACCGATATAACGGGGGAACTTCTGCACATACTCAGACAATGATGGTGCAGGGTGAGAAAGTTCTGTCTCAACCTTGATTGACAAAAAAAGCCCCGGTCTCCCGAGGCTTTTTTGATATTTGTGTTACTAGATCAACACTTCGAATATCCACAATTATGGCAGAGTAGACAGCCACCTTCATGTGAAATGGTCAATCCACATTCTGGACATGTCGTCATGGTTTTGGAAGCTGACCCATTGGAAGCTTCAACCATGTTGAAGTGAGCAGCACCTTCTTCATCTTCACTTGTTTCAGCATCAGCCATCCCAAATGTCTGGGTGTCACTGGCCTTTTCCTTATTGAATTCTGACATGTGTTGTTCAAGCGCTTTCCCAATAGCATCTGGAGTCGAGAGTATCAATTGACCATTTTCCCAGACAGGATTTGGACCGCTGATGCCCTTGAGCTGCTTGATGATCTCTTTCACATCCATGCCACTCCGAAGTGATAGCGAGATCAGACGGCTGATTGCCTCAGCCTGTGCTGCGGCATTCCCACCTGCTTTACCAATAGTGGTAAAAATTTCACATAACCCATTTTCATCATGGTTGATTGTGATATACAGGGTTCCTTCGCCTGTGCGGATGCGGTGTGTCACACCAAAGGTATCTTTGGGGCGAAGACGTGGACGCAATGAAGGGGGATTCAGAGCAACTTCAGGGTCGAGAGCCAGATCTGCCTGAGCTACTGTATTTTTTTCATCTTTCTTTTCAGAGATCAGAATACCGTCACGGCTGCCTTCACGGTAAACCGTGATTCCTTTGAGACCTGCCTTGTAGGCAGCCTGATAGATGTCAGCCACTGTTTGAACTTCGACATCTTCAGGGAGATTGACTGTGGAGCTGATGGAAGCATCTATATAACGTTGGATGGTTCCCTGCATTTTTACTCTGAAATAGGGATCAATATCGTGGGCTGTGATCACTGAATCCGGGAGATTCTCATCGCTACCATATTTTTTCAAAATGGTGGGATGGACAACTTTAAACTCATCAAAATCGTCACCAAAACCACTATTCTTTTTCACACGACGCTTGTAGCTAATATTAAAAATGGGCTCAACACCTGAGCTGACCTGAGCAACGATAGCGCCAGATCCAGTGGGGGCTACTGTCAAAATAGTAGCATTCCTGATGCCATGGGTCTTGATCTCATCCTGAATGTCCTTTGGCAGGTTCTGGACAAACTTGCTTTTCTTATAGCCATTCCACTGATAGTTGGGAAAGGATCCTTTCTCCTTGGCTAATTCGATAGCTGTTTTGTAGGCGGTTCCAGAAAGCATTTGCATGACTTCTTCAACTGCTTCCAGAGCCTCGTCAGTATCATATTTGATCCCACGAAGCATGAGCATATCTGCCAGTCCCAGGATTCCCAGACCTACCCGTCTATCACCGAGAGCATTCTTTTTCTGGTCCTCCAGAGCATGGCGATCCACATTATAGTCGATCACATTGTCCAGGTAACGGACACTAAGCCTGATGGTATCATTGAACTCTTCCCACTGGAAATCACCACTGGCATTTACAAATCTGGCCAGATTAATAGCACCGAGATTACAGGCGCCACCATCTGGGAGAGGTTGCTCGCCACAGGGGTTGGTGCTTACGAGGGGACTGCAATATTCGGCATTGTGGTAGTCCACCATGGTGTCCCAAAAAATGATACCTGGTTCTGCACTGGCGTGGGCAGCATTGATGATCTTATCCCAGAGCTCGCGGGCACGAACGGTTTCATAAACCTTGTCGTTCCAGCGTAGTTCAAAATCCGTATCCAATTCAACAGCTTCCATGAATTCGTGGGTAAGTAGTACGGAAATATTGGAATATTTGACTTTGGAGAGATCGCGCTTGACCTCTACAAATTCTGCGATGTCTGGATGATCAACACGGAGTGTCTGCATATTGGCGCCACGACGACCGTGTTGAGCGATTGTGTTTGTGTTCTCACTGAATAGGTTCATAAAGCCCACAGGTCCACATGACTCCCCGCCGGTACCATCAATAGAAGACCCCTTGGGACGTAATACTGAAAGATCATGTCCACAACCGCCACCATATTTGTAGGTGCGGGCTTCTTGAATGATAGCATCATATATGGCATTGATAGAATCGGTTTTGATTCCCACCACATAGCAATTGTTTAAGGTAGTTTTTATATCCTCGCGACCGGCACCATGCATGATACGGCCACCAGGAACAAAGCGAAAATCGTGGAGGATGGTGTAAAATCGATCTTCCCAGACTTCTGGTTTATCTTCTAAACCAGCCATGGCTTTGGCCAGCCTGCGCCAGAGATCTTCAGGAGCTTTTTCGTTTGGCGCTAAATATTTATTTTGTAAAACACTTTTTCCTAGTTCATCAAGCCCATAATAGGCGTCGATATCTGAACCAGTCCGTGTGGTGTCAGGATTAACGATGGCTTCGATCTGCAATTCCGCATTTTGCAGGGGTGCCTTGCTGAGATCATTTTCATTTGACTCAAAGGGAAATTGTATGGTTTCAGACATGTAGCTTTGCTCCTCAGCGATTATCTATACGTTAGCTGCTTAACTCCTCAAATCAAAACTGCGGAAAAATGACGGCGAGAAGTTTAATACCCAATTGTTGGTTGACTGGTTTGTATGGTGTCCTGCACGTGATTCTGGTCACAATTATCCAGCGAGATGAATATAGAGGGGAGACAAATTATGGCAAGAATCAATTTACATAAAACTACAAAATGTTGAGCTATTTAAAACGGAAGCGCTACATCTTGTATCTGGCGGTGAGCCCTTGTATATCAAAGAATTAGGGAAAAATGACCAGAATTGATCCTGAAACTATTTTTCCGAGAGGGCAGATTTTTAATATTCTAAATCATCTCTGTTTCCCAAGCGCCGTTGTTTGCACCCCATTTAAGAAATACATGATATAATTCGTCCAAAATAAAGTCGACAGAACTGACGAGCACTGTATTTGCCTTGATATGCAGACCAAAATGCTTTTAATTTCAGCTGTTCATTTGAAATGCGGGTGTCGCATAGTGGTAGTGCCTCAGCTTCCCAAGCTGATGGGGGGAGTTCGATTCTCCTCACCCGCTCATTTTCTAATTAAAAATTAAAAATTAAAAATTAAAAGTTAAAAGTTAAAAGTGCCAATTGAGGCTCTATGCTTCACTGCGATCCATTTACATCGGATGTAAATAGGTATATAGATTCGCAGGTAACAAGAGCTGTCAGGTTTGTAAAAACTATGGTGAAAGAGGTGTGGGTTAATTTTTATGGGGGATTGCTTCGACGACCACATCTGGGGTTGGGTGGATCATTGTGGACTCAAGATGTCCAAAGAGGGGAAGGCCTTGTCCGTAGAATTGAGAGTGGGGCAGTATTTGTAAATGGGATGACAGTCTCAGATCCTTGCTTACCCTTTGGCGGGATCAAACGCAGTGGCTATGGCCGGGAATTATGTCATTTTGGTATTCGCGAATTTGTTAATATAAAGTCCATCTGGATCAAATAATTACATCTGTCACCAGAGCGCATTGGCAATACTTGGTAAATCCTTGCCTGATCAAACAGAACTTGAAGCAGATTTTCCGGCTGCCTACCAGCCTGACGCTTGGGGCATAATCCAGGGGACACCGATAGATCAAAGGGTCTCTCATCTGCTCTTCTCCTGCTACAGATAAAAATGTTAGGTTATCAGTTAATGCAATGGCAGTCTGCTGCCGAGATCTCTCAGAGTGATGTCACGCACAGGATTTTAATAGCTCAACCAGGTCCTTACGCGAAACTCTTTTGCGCGAATACCTAAAAAGCTTATCTTTTTTGGCGATAATCATAACATATGGCAAAAAGGAAGGCATTTATCAAAGTCCCAGATCCAAAAGAAATACGGCAGATCTCAGAAGGTGAAGAGAACTATCATCGTGTCATTGATCTGGCGCGAGCTGGTATCGCCATCCATGTAGATGAAAAAATCGTCTTCGCGAATCGCAGCCTGGTGGCCATGCTGGGCTTCGACAGTCACACTGAACTCCTGGGAAGATCCATAACCGATCTTGTGGAGCCTGCCCGACGGGAAATCTCCAAGCAGCTTGAAGCAGTTATGGTGGTAGACCAGGGGAAACTGCTTTCCATGGAAGATGTCTATCAGTGTAAAAATGGTCAATTGCTGCCTGTAGAGGTTTCAGCCATTCCCATACATTACCAGGGCTCACCTGCCATCCAGATAACGGCCAGAGATATTTCAGAGCGAAAGAAAGTTGAAGCTGAGATCTGGGAATATCAGGATATGTTGAAACAACTGTCTTCAGATCTGATCCTGGCTGAGGAAGCCCAACGCCGACATCTGGCAATTGCTTTACATGACCACCTCGGGCAGAGCCTGGCCATGGCCAAAATAAAAATGGCCGGTCTGCTCAAGTCCACAGAAGATGAGAACACGCGGAGTAAATTGAAAGCCATCGAGGCAGATATCATCGACGCCGTTAAACAGACCCGCTCCTTGACCTATGAGTTGAGCCCACCTGTTTTACATGAGCTAGGGTTGATAGAAGCCTTGGGCTGGCGATTGGAAAAGATCCAGTTGGAAACAAAAATAAAAACACTATTTGAACACAATCTGGACAACATCAAATTACGTAACGAACAGGAAGTCATACTTTTTCGCTCCGTAGATGAGATCCTTAAAAACATCATTAAACATGCTGATGCTACCGAGGTCACAGTCACAGCTGATGCGACCCGCTATTCATTCTCCATCGGAGTGGCTGACAATGGTCGCGGATTCGATACGTCAATTCTTACCCCTGAACGCAGACCTCGTGACAGTTTCGGATTGTTTAGCATAAAAGAGCGCATTGAATATCTTGGAGGCATGATCGATATCCAATCGACGCTGGGTGTTGGAAGTAAAATAATATTGAATATTCCCGTATCACTGGAGGATTTCTAATGGCTGTAAATATAATTTTAGCGGATGATCATACATTGTTCAGGGAAGGGCTGTTGTCTATCCTGAATAGTGAATTGGGATTTAAGGTAATCGCCGAGGCGGATAACGGTCGAGAAGTTGTCAAATTGGCCCGGAAGATGGAAGTTGACGTGATTGTCATGGATATCGCCATGCCTGAGTTAAATGGCATCGAGGCCACCAGCCAGGTCCTCCATGAGAATCCCGATATAAAAATTATTGCCGTCTCCATGCATTCGGATAGGCACTTTGTCTCAGGGATGCTTAAAGCCGGTGCAAAAGGGTATTTGCTAAAGGATTGCGCAGGGGATGAACTTATCAAGGCAGTTCGTGAAGTGCTCCAGGACCGTTTTTATATCAGCGAAGAAATCTCAACGAGTGTGCTCAATGATTATGTGGGGAGGCTAGCAGATGAAGGCGATGAAGTTTCCGAACTCACCAGCCGTGAAAAAGAAGTTTTGCAGCTTATTGCTGAAGGAAAGTCGACCCAGGAAATTGCCTCAGCACTCTTCATCAGTGTTAAAACCGTTGAAGCGCATCGCGTAAAGATCAAGACCAAGCTTAAACTGCGATCTATCCCGGAGCTGACCAAGTATGCCATCCGAGAAGGATTGACCTCTCTCGAATAATTTTTCTATTACACAGAAAAATACTAAAGCAATATTCAGAATTGTCACGCACTTCAGTGTTGTGGAACTGGCTTCATTTTGCATGCGCCCATCTTTTTCCTTTCAAATTGATGTCTCAGGTGAAAGCCATTTGTAATTTTACATTAGCTAAGTAGATTTCCTTGCTATGGGAATTCTAACCATCAAAAACCTTGTTTTTTACGGCTACCACGGCGTCCAGGATTTCGAAAAGGAATTGGGCGGACGGTTCGAGGTTGACATCAAGATCCGCTACCCCTTTACCCGTTGTTCCACGGATGATACCCTGCACGAGGCAGTAGATTATCAGGAGGTCTACGGTGTGGTGAAAGAACTGGTCACAGGCAGGAAGTATCATTTGATCGAAACCCTGGCTGACCATATCGCAGAGACCCTGGTGGATCAGTTTGATGTCGATGAGCTGACGGTTATCCTGCGTAAGAGGAAGGTCCCCATCAATGCGGTTCTGGATTATGTTGAGGTAGAAGTAACCCGCCCTGGCAAGCCGCAATGACACAAGTACTCATCAGCATGGGGTCGAACAAATCGAATCCACAATTCCAGATACAGCGGGCATTTCAATCTATTAATGAAAGATTTCAGGGTGCTCAGATCAGCTCTATGTATTTAACCGAACCCGTCGGTGGCATTCCCCAGGATCCCTTTGTCAATGCTGCGATTGGTTTGGAGACTTCAGGCACGGCCTATGATCTCCTGCGATTCCTGCTGACAATTGAGCAGGACGCCTTACGAGACCGGACCCTTGAAATACCCAATGGTCCCAGGACCATGGATCTGGATATCATTCTTTTTGGGCAGGAGATTATTAAAGATTCGGAGTTAAAAGTACCCCATCCTCGATTTAGAGAGCGACGTTTTGTATTGGAACCACTGCAAGAGATCGCCCCAACAGCTATTGATCCGCTGAGTCGGAAAAGTATCACGCAGCTCCTGAATGAATGCACAGATGTTAGTTGGGTGAAGCCTCTGGATGAGGAAGCAGTCTTCTAATGAGAAATCTTTATCACATTGCCATAGAGGGTGTCATAGGTGTGGGAAAAACCAGCCTGGCCAAGCGTATCTCAAAGCATCTGGATGCGCGGTTGGTCCTGGAAGAGTTCGAAGAGAATCCATTTCTTTCTTCCTTTTATAGCGATCGCCGACGCTATGCCTTTCAGACACAACTCTTCTTTCTTCTTAGCAGATACCGTCAGTTTCAAGATCTTAGACAGACCGAGCTATTCTCAAAATTACTCATTACTGACTATATGTTTCAGAAAGACCGTCTTTTTGCCTATCTCAACCTTGATGAAAATGAAATGAGTCTTTATGATCGGATAGCTGGCATGATGGAAGAAACCATTACCCATCCAGATCTGGTCATCTATTTACAGGCTGACACGGATCGTTTGCTGTATAATATTCGAAAACGGGGCAGAGATTTTGAGTCCAACATCAATAGTGATTACATCGTTGCTTTAAATCAGGTTTACAATGAATATTTCTTTCGCTATAAGGGATCACCACTTCTCATTATAAATGCCACAGATATTGATTTTGTCAATGACGAAGATGATCTATCAGATCTGCTGGAAACCATCAGGCAACCCATAGAGGGTACAAAATTTTACAATCCGATAAAAAGGTGATGTCATGCTGAGGAATCTAATCCTGATCGCTCTGGTCTATTTTGCCTATAAATCAGTTCGGAATGTATTAAGCAAGGTGAAAATTGTTCCACGCGACGGTGTCGAGATCAAAGATCAAGGTGTCAAGCCATCCCATAAGCTGCGGGTTGATGAGTCTGAGATAGAAGACGCCGATTTTAAAGATGTCGAATAAGCTGGCTGTTTACACTCGATAAGCCCGTTTCCCCTATTTGATTTGAGTGCTGAACATACTTGTCATGAGGTCCAATTTATCTTATAATTCGCCCCGTGAGTAGTGTGAGCAAAAAGCAAGTTTTTGATCATTTTCTGGCCATCCCGTCAGACCTTGGTCAAATTGAGAGAGTTCAGGATTTTGCCAGTAATATTCTGAGTACTACAGACTACCCCACCGAAACACGCCAGGACATCATTCTCGCCCTTCAAGAGGGTGTCAACAATGCCATCAAGCATGGCAACGGGAATGACTCCCATCATGATGTATCCATTAAGATGACCATGTATGATTCCCACCTTGAGCTCAGGATTCGCGATAAAGGTATGGGTTTTGATCGTGAGTGCCTCGAGGATCCAACCACGCCTGAACAACGTATGCGCTGTAACGGTCGCGGTCTGCTTTTTATGGAAAACTATATGGATGAGATATGTTTCGTCCGTACACCTGGCTATCATGAGCTCAAAATGATCCGCTATCGATGAAAAGTCGCTTCACATTTCTTACAATCTGGGGATTTAGTTTCAGCCTGCTTCTGGCCCAACCTGGTGAGCCTGTCAAATACAGCACCATGGGTGTAGATATGGAGCTCTTAAGCTATGGTGGCAGCCTGGGAGGTTTTTATAGCTATCACACCAGTGAAGCACTTAGTTTCGATCTGGAGCTGGACTGGTCTCTGGTTGAAAGCAACGATACCTATACCTATTACAACTATTATGGCCAACCCATCTCCATCAATAATCGCAATCTCAGCTTCGTAAAGCTTATGCCCGGGATCACCTGGTTTCCTTTTATTGATACCATGGACCCATCCTTTCAATTCGGCGGCTTTTTGTCTGCCGGTCCAGTTTGGGCTCTGAACACTGCTGATGATGAAGCATTTTTAGCACGCTGGAAAAAAGTTAAGGGTCATTTCGCACCAATTTTTCGATACGGGATCAACGTACGTATCCTGAGTGGTCAGGGAAGTTCATATACCTTCAAGCTTGGCTATGATTATGCATCCTTCGACCAGGTCATTGACGCTCGCCAGACCTATAGAGGTCTCTTTTTTCAAGCAGGGATGGAGTTCCTGCACCGGTGATCACCGGTGAACAAGTCTATCTGCCCACATTCCAGAGCGGGCAAAGCTACCTAAAAATTGAAGGGAATGAATTTCATCACCTGATTCGCGTGCGTCGTTTTGTGGCAGGGGAAGAAGTCTGGGTTGTCAACGGCAGAGGGTTGGCGGCCAGGACAACCATAGAAACAATTGGTCAGACCACATTAGAGCTTAAGGTCTTGGAGGAATATCCTGAAAGGGGTGAATTGGGGAAGCATCTCACGCTTGCTGTTGCCAATCTCAAAGGGGATCATTTCAATCTCATCGTTGAAAAAGCTACTGAACTTGGTGTTCATGAGATCGTTCCGCTACTCACGGATCGGACCATCAAAAAGGGGATCAACAGACAGCGTCTGGAACGTATTGCTGTGGCAGCCATGAAACAGAGTCGCCGCTCCCGGCTTCCCATACTCCATGAGATGACATCTTTCCCGGACTGTGTAAAACAATTTGACAAGGGATTCCAACTGTTCTGTTTTGCAGCTGATTCCAGTCGATCCATCCCGGCATTGATAGCCAAAATGGAGCAATCCGATTCAATTGTAATCTGGATCGGTCCGGAAGGTGATTGGTCAAAGGATGAAATTGATTTAGCATCCGTTTCGGACTATACTTTCACGGGTCTGGGTCCCAGACGCTTACGCGCTGAAACGGCCGCTGTACATTCAGTAGGTTTGGTCACGGCGCTACTTCAGGATCTGGCTTAACCCCGCTAAGGAGGAGATGTGTCGCAAGCGTGCCTATTCTGTAAGATTATTGCTGGTGATATTCCAGCTACCCTACTTTACGAGGATGAAGATGTCCTGGCATTCAATGACATTAATCCCCAGGCACCCACCCACATTTTAGTTATTCCGCGCAAACACATTCCTGGTCCATCAGCTATTGAAGCTTCTGACCAGCTTTTGATCGGCAAGCTTGTTAAAGCAGGTACAACACTTGCCAAAAAGGCAGGACTCAATGATGGATTTCGACTGGTCATGAATAATGGCGCGAGTGCCGGCCAGACAGTCTTCCATCTGCACATGCATGTGCTCGGTGGCCGAGCCATGACCTGGCCCCCGGGCTAATTTTTAATACGAGTCTCATTTGAGACAGCTTCCCCCGAAGAATTTATTGGAGTTAGATACACCGCATGTATATATCTGATCTGGAAATAAAAGGATTCAAATCCTTTGCTGAACCTACCAAGCTCAAATTCGCTGAAGGCCTGACCTGTATTGTAGGTCCAAATGGTTGTGGGAAAACCAATGTGGTTGACGCCATACGCTGGGTCATGGGTGAACAGAAATCCTCAGTCCTCAGAAGTCAAAGCATGCATGATGTGATTTTTAGTGGGACCACAAAACGAAAACCGGTCAACTTTGCAGAGGTATCGCTCACCATCCATAATGATCGCGGTTTATTGCCAGTAGAATACACCGAGGTGGTTCTTACGAGGCGTGTGTTTCGGGATGGTAACAGTGAATTTTTTATCAACAAAAATGCCTGTCGCCTCAAGGATATTCACAACCTCTTTGTGGATACTGGTATGGGTTCGGATGCCTATTCAGTCATTGAGCTGAAAATGGTCGAGTCGATCCTGAGTGAAAGCAAGGAGGAGCGACGCCGACTCATTGAAGAAGCTTCTGGTATCAACAAATATAAGCAACAGCGGCGTTTATCCATGCGCCGGTTGGATGCCACGGACACCGATCTTCATCGTGTCAATGATATCATCAGCGAAGTCGAGAAGAGCGTGGGAAGTTTAAAAAGACAACTCGCCAAATATAAACGATTTGACCGGGTACAAAGTCAGCTCAAGGAAGATGAAATATCACTGGCTGTTCATGATGGTGCCCAGCTACTCAAGCAGCTGGCTCCCATCAAACAACGCATCGCCCAACTTAAAGACGGTTATGGGGCCAGTGGTGAAGAGGTCAGCCTGGAAGAGAAGCGTGTTGAGGAAGCAAAGACTCAATTGCTTGACATCGAAAAGGAATATCAAGACCAGCAGGAGAAAGTGAATGTCTCCAATACCAGCAGGATAAGTATCGAACAAACGCTGGCAATCGCCGAAGAAAAAATTGCCGGTGCTACGACAGCGCTGGATCGTATCCGTGTGGAGCAACATACCTTGGTGGAAAGAGAGGAATCTTCCCATACTCTCCAGGATGAATTGAGCAATGAAAAAGCTCATATTCAACCGCGCATTGATGACGCAAAGGCGAAGGATGATATTCTAAAGAAAGCCTTCGAGGGTGCCGTTGAAAAATATCGCAATGCGAAGAACGATCATGATGTAATGAACCAAAAACACATGGAATTGTTGAATCGACTGAGCGATCTGAATCACCAAAAAAGCCATCAGGAAGCAGCACTTACTCAGCACAAAAGCAGTATTGAACATTTAAAGACTAAAAAGGGACGTCTCGGTAAATCCCAGATAGAGTTCAAAAAAGAACTTGATCTGGTTGCAGCAGACTTCAAGGATGCTGAAATCCAGTACAAATCACTTGAAAGCAAAGTCTCTGAGCTGGAAACTGCTTTCACTACTTTGCAATCTGAATTGAATGAAACCAGAGAAACCCTGGCCAAGAAGAGGGGCCGGCGGGTCAGTATTGAAAACCAGCTCAATTTTTATGAAGAATTGATGGAATCAGGTGAAGGATATTCTGGCGGCGTCAGAACACTCCTCAGAGAAGATACTGAAAAGTTGGGAATATTAGGGACTGTCGCTGACCTCCTGACAGTTGATGAGCGCTACGAGAAGGCCATACAGACTGCATTAGGTCCGCTGGCTGAGGCTCTGGTTACCCAGGATCGTAATTCTGCCCTGGCAGCCATACGTGCCCTGAAGGCACAAAAGGCTGGTTCGGCAACATTCCTCCCGCTTGACCCACTCCTCAAGGCTAAATCAACAAGTTCAAAGGCTCTGACTGGCAAGCACGTGATCGGGGCTGCTCTGGACTTTGTAACTCCAAAGAAAGGTTTCGAAAATCTAGCCGAACTCCTCCTCAAGGATCTTACTCTGGTGGAAGATGATTTTGTGGCCGACTGGGATAAAATACATGGCCGGGCTGTCACAGTGGATGGAACGCTTTATGATACCATTGGACTTGTAAGGGGTGGTACGGGGAGTGAAGGGGAAGACACCCTCATTGGACGCCAGGATCGCATTCAAAGGTTACGCAAACAGTATTCTACGCTGGTGGATGAAATCCAGGAGCACAGTCTAGCTTTGGAAAAGATCCATGAAAAGATCGGGAGCATGGAACGTGAGCTGCGTACAAGCAAAGCTTCGCGGGATGACCAACGACAAATTCTCCTCGAGGTTGAACGGAAAACCTCGCGTGCCCAGTATGGGATCAATCAGACCGAAGCTGATACCCAAAGTGTAGATCAGGAGATCTCTGAACTTGTCCAGGCTATTGCAGATGCTGAAGAGCGTATTGCAGCCTTTGCTCCGCAACTGGCTGAAACTGAGGCGACTAGAGTCAAGACAGAATCCCAGATCAGTGCCATGGAAACTGCCCTGCAAGAGCTTTTAAATCAACGTGATCAGGCCAGTGAAAATGCCCAGGCCGGACGGTTGGAACATGTGAATCTCACCAATGAAGAACGTAATCTGGAGACACGTCTCAGCAATGTATCGGAGACTCTAAAAGATATTTCCGCGCGGAAATTAGCGTTGGAGGAAGAAAAACTAAAGCACGAGAATACCCTCAAGGAAAGTCGTCAAACCACAGAGCTTGAGAAAGAGCATCTTGCCAAAGTTAAGTCGGTCTACCAGCAGGAATCGGAATTGCTGGTTGGCTTGAGAGGCAAGGTTCAGGTCAAACGCCAGGCCTTGAGCGAACTTGAATTGCGCTTACGAGATCATCATCATAAACGTGAGGCCGCAGCAGACGAGCTCCGCGAACTTTCGGTCTCTGCTGCTAATCTAGACGCAAGACATCAACATATCGTCGAGCGCATTCAGGAAAAATATCAGAGCGATCTGCCTCTGGAAATGGATCTAACAGATTTCGATCCAGAAATGATTGAGAAACGGATTCGCCGGAGTCAAAAGTTTATCGAAGATCTGGGTCCCATCAATATGGCTGTGCAGGACGAGTATGACACCGAGCAGGGTCGCTTGAACTTTTTGAGAGAACAGCAAGCTGATCTGATGGAAGCCAAAACGAGTCTATTGGAAACGATATCCAAGCTGGATCGAATTGCACGTCAGCAATTCCGCGAAACCTTCGGACAAATTCAGGAGCATTTCAAGGGAACCTTCCAGATGTTATTTAATGGCGGTGAGGCCAATCTATTGCTGGAAAATCCTGATGATATCCTGGAAAGTGACATCATCATCAAGGCCACGCCGCGAGGCAAGAAAACCCAAAATCTAAAAATGCTGTCAGCGGGAGAGAAAGCGCTGACGGCAATTGCGCTACTATTTGCAATTTATCAAGTCAAACCCAGTCCCTATTGTGTACTGGATGAGGTAGATGCACCTCTTGACGATCGCAACATACGCAAATACACCAAGATGCTGGAGCATTTTACAACACACACACAGTTCATTGTTATTACACATAACAAGCTTACCATGGAAGCAGCCAGGTTTTTATATGGTGTTACCATGGAAGAGGAAGGAGTGTCACGTCTTGTTTCAGTCCAGTTTACATAGGAGCTTATTGGTTCTTCTCCTGTTTTCGCTGAGCGTGAGCCTGGCAGAGGATGAGAGCGCAGTTGATTTTAAAGTTACGGTAGACTATTCCCGCTTTTCCATAGAGGGCGGTGTCTATCTGGATATTTATCTGATGATCCCGCAATCTGTATTTACCTATGTGAAAGGTGAGGGGGGGCTGGAAGCTCAGGTGATCTACCAGACTGCTCTGGTAAAAGGTGATATTGTTCCCTATGATCCGGATCAATGGTCCAGAACCTATCACGTGTCAGACCGAGCGTCAATTGACGCCATGCCCTGGGTACCGGATATTAGCAAATTTTATGTCGAACCCGGTGATTATATCCTGCAGATAGATATTGTCGATGTGCATTCTAAGAGGCAACAGACCATCAAAAAACCGGTTTCGCTGGAATTATTCCCAGGCGATAAACTGATCCTTTCAGATCTCACCCTGGCTTCCCAGATCGTCAAAGCCAAGACCGAAAATGAGTTTACAAAATACGGCTACGATATTGTCCCAAATGCGCAACGCACATACACGGCAACAGCCCCCATGATGTACTACTTTTTTGAGACCTATAGCCTATCCGGAAAGGGTGACTATTCTATCCATCCCCAGGTGATCTCTCTAAACGATGAAATTGTCCAGGATTTCCCCACGCGTACGAAGAAAATGCCTGGCACTTCTTCAGTGGAATGGGGTGGTGTCAATACCGCCGGTCTTGGCTCAGGTATTTATAAGCTGTCAGTAGATGTTACCGACGAAGTGAGCAAGATAAGTACAAATCAGAAACGGACATTTTACATCCTGAGAAATACAGGCAAGCAACAAAATGCCAGCCAGTCCGGTGATGAATATGCAGATTTAACCCCTGCTCAAATAGATGACATCTATAAAGTTGTCAGCATCATCATGGATAAAAATGAGAAACGTCTCTACAAGAAATCTGACGATATGGGAAAAAGAAGTGTTCTGTCTTCCTTCTGGGATCGTAGAGATCCAGATCCTGAAACACCGGATAATGAATTTAAGCGCGAGTTCTATAAACGGGTTCAAATTGCTAACCGGGATTTTGGTTCTGATTCAGAAGAAGGCTGGAGTACAGATCGTGGTAGGATTCTCATCAAATACGGACCTCCCAGCAGTATAGATAGACAGCAATCATCCATGGGGGAGCGACCATGGATTGTCTGGGAGTACTATGAAATTGAGGGTGGTGTCCAATTTATTTTTGTAGACAAAATCGGGTTTGGCGCTTTCCAGCTGGTACATTCTGATGCACGTTCGGAAATTCAGGATCCTGATTGGAAAAGATTTCTTAAATAGCAAGGCGGAGTGGACAGAATGAAAGTGCGTGCAGGAGTTGATATAGGGGGAACAAAGGTTCGTATTGGGCTCGTGGATGAAGCAGGAGAACTGCTACTCCTGGCTGATAAAATTGCCATGTCCGGGTTTGATCACAGCGATGACCTGATGCTGGTTATTTCGAATACGATTAAAGACCTGATCTCAGATCATCCCGAATATGAATTGATCGGTGTCGGTGTTGGTGCTCCAGGACCACTGAATGATGACCATACCAGCGTGATGGAAACACCAAACACACCCGTGATTCAAAACTTCCCTCTGGTTGCCCGTTTGCAATCCCATTTTGGTGTTCCAGTAAAAATGAATAATGATGCCAATGTATTTGTACTTGGTGAAGCCATCTCAGGTGCAGGCAAGGGTGAAACTTTTGTTTATGGGATCACGCTGGGAACGGGCTATGGTCATGGTTTTGTCTGGGATGGCAGAATTTTGAGTGGTGCCCACGGTACCGCCACTGAATATGGTTTAGCACCCTACAATGATGGAACCTTTGAAGACTACGCCTGTGGTCCAGCCCTGGAGCGAAATTATAAGAACATTGCCGGGGAATCCAGAACAGGTCTGCAAATATTTGAGCTTGCCAGGGATAAAGACCCGAACGCATTGGCAGCCTGGAGTCTGTTGGGTAGATCAGTGGGACATTCTCTGGTTTATGTGACCCATTTATTGGACCCGGGAATCATTGTTGTTGGCGGTTCGCTGGCGGCTGGTTTTGAATTCTTTATTGATTCCCTGAGAGAAGTTGTTGATGCCCATCTCTTTGAGAATCAAAAAGGCAAATTGAGAATTGAACCTGCCAAACTGGGAGACGCTGCACCCATCATAGGATCAGCACTGCTAATATCATAAAGCCTCACAACAAGGTATTCATTTGGAAAATGTAATCCCTTCAAAATCATCTTTTAACACTTTCATAGATATACTGAAAGACTTCATCCAGGGCGTGATCGATCTGATCTATCCGCCTCTCTGTCTCATTTGTGAGAATAGACTTGATGAGGATGCCAGAGAGATCTGTCTGGAATGCTTAAGCGATTTTAAGCTGCTGGGTGCCGTACACGAAAACTTTTCTGTACCGGGTACGATTTATATCTCGAAAGCCTGGCCGCTCTTTGATTTTGACAGATCATTTCAGCAATTGATCCACCATCTTAAATATTCGCGACGACGCAAGCCCATCGCAGTGGTTCTCGACCACTATGAATCTCAGATTTTAAGGCAGCTTCCTGAAAATAAGATCGATCTGATCATATCCATTCCGCTGCATCCACTCAAGTTGCGCGAACGCGGTTATAATCAAGTGGAGGATATGAGTCGCTGGTTGGCTCAGAAATTACAAGCGACAGTAGGCGATCATCTGGTCAAGCGTGTAAAATATACCACAAGCCAGACCAAGCTATCTGCGCATGACCGGGCAGAAAATGTCCAGAATGCTTTTGGACTCACAGATGAAACTGCCCTGAAAGACATGCATATACTCCTGGTGGATGACGTCTTGACCACCGGTGCAACTGCCAACGCCCTGGCACAGCTTTTGGCTAAATCTGGCGCTAAAAGAATAGACCTGATCACCCTCTCAACACCACAATTCGGGAATGCTTGACTTGGTCTAATTTTTGTAGTAACTGTGCCGTGAGTTACTAGAAAAGCAATTATGTAGATAAGTAAAATAGTAACAATAGTTTTTAACATAGATTTGGAGATCAAGGCATGAAACCCTATAACAATCCACCAAAATTAAACACCTCCAGGAGATTTTCTGACAACCTGACCAGTGCCCACGCGCTGACACTTAAAGCAAAGACAGGTGAAAAAGGAAACTCCAGGGGTAGCTCTTATGCACTGCCTGCTTTCAACATAACAACCATTCAGGGTATCAATGCTGCCTTTGACGCGTTCGAAACACTGGGTGCTTCTGGACTGCTCGCACTTTCAAATAGCGCTTTAAAGCATTTTGGTTCAGGTGATGCCATAACAGGTCTTGAAGTAGCTGCCAACTATATTGAAGCACGTGCCAAAAGATCGAGCGTCCAGATCGCCACGCATCTGGATCATGGCGACTACACTTCAGAGGGGGGACGCAAAGTCGTCCAGGGAGCTGTTCAGCACCTCACTTCCGTTATGGCGGATAACTCTACAGATCATGTTAATAAAGCAGCTCGATCTCTGGAAGAGAACATTGGCTACACCCGGGAAGTTGTAAATATGGCTCATCCTCTGGGTGTTTCAGTGGAAGGTGAGCTTGGTGTTTTAGCTGGCGAAGAAGATGAAGATACCAAGTCTGAGGTCTCCACCTACACCAATCCAGAGGATTTTGAACAATTCATTACTGAGACGGGTGTCTTGATGATTGCCCCGACCATCGGAACCATGCATGGTCCCAACAAGGGAAAACCAGGTACAAAAGTCAAATTGAATATTGAATTAGCCCACGAGCTGCTGAAAATTGCAGACCGGGTACAACCTGAGACTATCTTTGTTGCCCACGGCGCTTCAACCCTCTACCCCCAGGTCGTTGATTATGCGGTTGAACAGCTTGAAGCCCTTGGGTCAACCATGTCCGACAAGTATGGCCAGACCTGGAAAAACTTTGTAGGAACTGACTGGGAACAGATTCAGGGACTGATCGGAGCTGGTTTTGCAAAGATCAATACCGACACCGAGAATCGCCAAACCTTCCTGAGCGCACTGCTTGGCGCAGTAAATGAGAATGCTGCAAAAGTAGATATCAGATGGTATGATAAAAAAACCACGGAAGCCCTGACACAGAGCTATCTGGTTAAATTGATCATGGCTGGAAATTACGGTGTCTGGCATGAGCCAAAGATCAATGTAGACAAGTTTAAATTCGATCTACATCTCTCACTGGCAGATATCATCAAGAACGCCCAGTAAAATATATTGTTGCACAATTATGATGCCTAAACATGTGAAAGACCTTGCGGTCAGAGGCAAAAAAGTCTTTGTCAGAACTGATTACAACGTTCCCCTCGATGAAGATGGACAGGTGAGTGATGCGTTCAGGATCCGTTCATCCCTTCCGACTATTGAGTACTTATTGGGCCAGGGAGCAGCCGTTATTCTGGCTTCACATCTTGGAAGACCCAAAGGTAGGGTTATTCCGGAAATGAGTCTGGCGCCAGTGGCTAAAAGCCTCCAAAAAATGGTGAAAGCCGAAGTGTTATTTGCGGCTGATTGTGTCGGTCGGGAGGTGGAGGCAATGTCAGAGAACCTTGAGGCAGGTCAAATTTTACTGCTGGAAAATTTACGCTTTCATGCAGCTGAAACCGATAATGATGCTGAATTTTCAAGACAATTGGCTTCGTTAGCTGATGTGTATGTGAATGATGCCTTTGGCACGGCCCATCGTGCCCATGCCTCCAATGTGGGGATGACGCGGCACTTTGATGAAAAAGCAGCAGGTTTCTTGCTCATGCGGGAAATTGAGTTCCTGGTAAGTGCTATCGAGAACCCTGTACGCCCTTTTACAGTCGTGCTAGGTGGGTCAAAGGTCAGTGGGAAGATCGATCTTCTCAAACGATTGGCTGAAGTAGCTGATAACATTCTGATTGGCGGGGGCATGGCCTTCACATTTCTTAGTGCTCCCCCCCTGAATCACAATG
>CAZVSF010000039.1:0-18364 GCA_964630195.1 uncultured Lentisphaeria bacterium | reverse complement strand
ACATAGAATTGAGCCGATGCATCCGACCGCGCGATCACACCCGGCATGGTGGTGATGCTCCTGAAAATATCTTCTCCACCGCCGGCCAGGGTCAGGATCTCACGGGGAGCTAATTCTCTCTGACTGGGATTCAAGCGCTCCCCCGCCCCGGGCTGCTTTTGCCCGGTTACCGTCACAGCACCCATTTCGATTGAGATAGCTTCCAGCTGAATATCCAATTTGGTTTCCTGGTCTACTACTACCCGAATTTGCCTCAGAATTTTTGATTTGTAACCCACCATCCTGAAATTCAATCGGTATTCCCCTACTGGAACTTCATCGATAATAAAAAAACCATCTTTATCAGCTGCGGCCCCCAGACGGGTACCGTCGATAACAACATTCACCCCGGGAAGAGCCTGCGTGCTGTCAGAATCTGTGATGTGACCGGAAATTATACCCGTAGACCGAGCGAATAGATCAGGTGATACAAGCGAGGCCAGGAGAAAGCTAGAGAGGATAAGTTTTTTATACACAGTGAGAAAATTTGAGCTTTGCAAGCTGAATATCAATGCATTAATTAGTGAGAATCACGATTTATTCATTAATATGATCCATGAATTTTCCCCAACAAAAATGCGACTATAAAGGTTTGAATAAATGAAAAAATTAGGGACTTTTGCAGGAGTCTTCACCCCAACTATTCTAACCATCCTCGGCGTTATCATGTATCTACGACTTGGTTGGGTTGTCGGAAATGCCGGTTTTGGGGGTGCCCTGATAATCATTTTGCTGGCAAAAATGATCACCGTAACAACCGGATTGTCCATTGCAGCAATCGCAACCAACACCAGGGTCGGGGCTGGTGGATCCTACGCCCTTATTTCCAGATCTTTAGGTCTCGAAGCTGGCAGTGCAGTGGGGATTCCACTTTATCTCTCGCAGACTCTGGGTGGCGCAATGTACATCTCTGGTTTTACTGAAGCCTGGATCGCCCTGTTCCCCAGCCATGATCCTATCCTGGTGGGAGTTTCTGTACTGGTTCTGGTGCTGAGTGTCAGTTTACTGGGCGCTCAGTTTGCCATGCGCACTCAATACGTTATCATGTTCGTGATCGGTGTCTCTCTGGTCTCATTTTTTGCTGCCACAGGTGAGGCCAGCCCTCAAGTGGTTATGTGGGGTGATTTTTCCCGGGCTCCATTCTGGGCAGTATTTGCCATCTTTTTTCCGGCTGTCACTGGTATAGAAGCTGGAGCTGCCATGTCTGGAGATCTGAAGGATTCAAAGAGATCTTTGCCGATTGGAATGTTATCTGCAATTGCCGTTTCGTTCGTTGTTTATGTCACTGTAGCCTATTTTCTGGATCAATTTGCAGATTCAGCTACACTGGTTTCAAACCATAATATCATGATGGATATCTCGCGCTGGAGGCTCGTACTGGCAGCTGGTGTCTTGGGAGCCACACTCTCCTCATCCCTGGGTTCTGTCGTGGGAGCTCCGCGGACTCTCATGGCTATGGGCTCTGATAAAGTGATTCCCTTCTTTCGGTTTTTTTCACAAAAAAGCAAAGCTGGCGAGCCCGTATTTTCAATCATTTTCACATCGATCGTCATTCTGGTAAGTCTATTGTTGGGAGATCTCGATACCATCGCACCCTTGCTCACCATGTTTTTCCTGATCACCTATGCCACCATCAATCTTTCGGTTGCTCTTCAATTAGGGATCGGGATCCCTTCATTCAGGCCCCTGTTTAAGGTCCACATCAGTATACCCATCATCGGATTTTTATGGGCCCTGGTTGTCATGTTCATGGTGAACCCCGTATTCGCGGCTATCGCCTGGCTGCTCATCATTATAGCCTATTTGATTCAGGTAAAACGTGGTTTGCAGGCACCCTGGGGGGATGTCCGCGCCGGTATGTTCATGGCCATGGCCGAATGGTCCGCACGCCAATCCGAGAAAATGCAATCACATCCCAAGACCTGGAAACCCAATATCATGGTCCCTGTGGAAGATCCGGTCTCTTGGAAAATTCGTATGGGGTTTCTCAGAGATATCATTTTCCCCTCTGGGACCCTGCGTATATTCTCTGTCAAAATTGCAGCGGAGAGCGTCAACAGCATCATCCGCTCTTTTAGCAATAAGCTGTTCAGAAAGGGTCCCGAGGTTATCGTGGATTCTGAAGAGCACCATGCTCAGGAAGAAGAATTGATCCAACTTGCTGTGCCCTTGAAAGCCGAAGAATTGCTGGTCACCACCTCCCTCATTGAGTGTCAACATTTTCTAGAGGGAATCAGCATTACTGCCCAGGTCATGAGAAGTATGTATTTCCCACCCAATATCATGTTCTTGAGCATGAGTGCTGATCGCGCAAAAGATGCCCGTCTGGAAGACATGATCGCAGTGGCTGTCCGTGAAAAGATGGGAATTGCCGTCTACTCGCAACATGTTAAAAATGCGTTGGGGAACGAAAAGACTCTGAATATCTGGCTGCGTCGTTCCAGTCCCAACAAGGATCTGGCAATTCTAATGGCGATCCAATTGAACCGAAATTGGAATGGCCACTTGAGATTCATCACCGCCGTTGGCAGTGAGGAAGATGGAAAGCTCGCCAAAGCAGCCCAGGAGCGATTATTTGATCGTGCCCGTCTTCCTGGGTCGACGGAAGCCATTGTTCTGGTTGGAAACTTCAAAGAAGTTCTATCTCTGGCACCCCACGCGGACCTGAATATTTTTGGGATATCAAATGAGTTGGATGGAAATACCATGCACGCACTTGCCGAAGCTGTTAACACATCCTGTCTTTTTGTAAAGGATAGCGGCGTGGAAAGCATGGTGGTTTGATTTATTATTATCTGGAGGAAATATAGATTCTGAGGAAAAGAATAGTCCCCTTGACCTGACAAATTTACTGCAGATGGGGATTGGAGTTCTTGGTTTGATCGGCCTGGTCATTTTTGGCTGGCCATCCCCTGACCATAGACCCAAAATTTATGAACTGTATCTTGCCATCGTGTGGGGAATGATCGCCCTGTCAGGTATGTCGGCTTATTGGACCTGGAATAAGAGTCCCTGGTCAAGAAAACTCATGGCCATTGCAGCCCCCCTGGCAGCCCTGCTTTACCTGCAAAAATATTTCTGGGGATAGCAATCCTTCAGACGATATCTGAAGCCATGGGAGCCGTTTGATCTGCTAGCTCTTGTGGAAGCTTATTTTAAGCTCGCATTCATGACAGTTTGAGTTATTATTCGGTGGGGATGAACTCAAATTCACCACGTGTTTACATAATATTGTCTATGGACAATCAGATTTGTAGATGCTTTCCACTGCCACTAATACCTTTGCATAGGAATCTGCGCTCATGAAAATGCTTCAAATTACACTCCTATCCACCCTCATCTTTCTATCTGCTCTTCAGGCATTTGTTGAAAAATCCCAGCGTCATCAGAATCTGGAAATCATACATGATTTTTCACCTGGCAGTCAGATCATTGCCAATATGCGCGTTGAGAACACAACTGGAATACCTCGGGTCGTCTATTCTCCCAATTATAGAGTTGCCAAAGCTGACCCTGAATCCATGGCCAGAGAATATCTTTCCCAGCATGCCGAGCTGCTCCATCACTATTCCCCGGATATTCAGCTAACATATGTGACCACCGTTGAGACACCAGCTGGGTATCGGGTCCTCTTTGTAGAGGAATATGCTGGGATTCCAGTATATAAGGGCAGCATTAAAGTCAGTCTCAATCGTCAACAGGAGGTGGTCTTTGTTACCAATGGGTATCAGCCCCTTGGAAAGTTTGACACAGACGTGAAAGTTTCTGAATCTGAGGCTCTGGATATTGCTGAAAATTATCTGGGAGTTGAAGAGCCCTACACTTACCAGAAAATTGAGACAACCATCTTCAAAAAAAATCTGATGGAAGCAGTTGTTGCCCAGAAGGTTGAGATTATCCCCCGGGATAAACTGATTGGTGACTGGGAAATTTTGATCGATGCAAGCACGGGTACGATCCTCAGAGTGGAAGACAAAGCCAATTATCAACATGCGACCAGGGACATGGGTCCTGGATGGGTCTATGATCCCGACCCCATCACCGCAGCAGGTACAATTTATGGTGAGGGTCAATTTACGGACAATGGTGATCAAAATTCAGATAGTCTGAACAATTATCTCAAGGAGGTTGTCTTTGATAGCCTGGACGCCATAGACGGCACTTATTATTTATCCAGTCCCTACGCTGCCATCGATGATTCAGAGAGTCCATACACAGGTCTCTACGGGCAAAATACAACTAATTTTCGATACTCCAGGGACCAACCGGAATTTGAAGCAGTCAATATTTACTTCCATCTCAATAAAGCCATGACATACTTGAATGATAGTCTGGGCTTCAATGTCATGCCATTTCAATATGAAGGCGGAGTGCGTTTTGATCCCCATGGCTTGGATGGTGATCAAAATGCCCATTATATGCATAGCGGGTATTTAGCTTTTGGTTCACCAGCGAACTATGTGGATGCTGGCGAAGATCAAGCCATTATCTGGCACGAATTAGGCCATGGGATTCACGACTGGATCACCTACGGTGGCTTGTCACAGGTGGATGGTTTAAGTGAAGGTCTGGGTGACTACTGGGCCCAATCATATACACGGAGCCTTGGTTTACTCACTCCGGAAGATCCTCAGTATGATTACTTTGGTCAATGGGGTCTGCAACCCTGGGGGGGTCCTTCCCTGCGGGTAACCAATTTCCCCAATCATTACCCTGAGGGTCTGGGTGGTGAAGTACATTATGATGGACAGCTCTGGTCCTCCTCCCTTATGTCCATATATGATAATATTGGACGGCGGGCGACAGACACGGACTGCTGGGAAGGCATCTCCATGACGGATGGAAACTCCAGCCAGGTGGATGCAGCGTTTGCCTTTATCCAGGCTGATCTGGATACGTATGATGGTGCAAATTTGGATGGCATTGTCCCCGTCTTTATAGCCCGAGGTTATTTACCTGGACCCGTGACAGCCATATTTGATGCGGATATTACTGCAGGAATCGATTCCGTCGTCACCACCTTTGAGGATTTGTCATTCGCCCATCCAGGACCTATCACAAGCTGGGAGTGGGATTTTGAAAATGATGGCATCATTGATGCAACCGAGCCGAATCCGCAGCATACTTTTATCGGGGATGGGGCTTATTCCGTCTCTCTGGTAGTCTCAAATGGTAGCGATTCAGATACATTATTGATGCCAGATTTTGTTTCGGTGAACGCTGGTGTAGTGGTTTATGATGGGAAGTCGACAGGTCAGAATATTCATGATTATAGTGGTCATTTTATCAGCGAGAAACTTGATCAGTTTAGTGTTGACAATCGCTATACAAACACGCTTCCTACAAGCTTGATCGGGTTTGATGCTGTATTCATCTCTCTGGGAAATATTGGTGAGATGGGGACGAAGGGTACATTTCTGACTGAGACTCAGATCAATGCAATTAGAGATTACGCCACTGCAGGCGGAAAACTATACATTGAAGGCGGTAGCTTTTGGGGAGCGATGCAAATGTATGGCTATGCAGATTATGAGGATGTCTGGGATCTCTTTTCCATTGACAACACCTGGTTTGAATTAAACGAACAGACGCTAAGTCAGCTGCAGGGACAAGCTAATTCGTTGGGAGCCAATATCTCGTTTGACAACACAACCCAGGTCAACAGCTGGTATATCGATCATTTTTCACCCAATGCCAATGGGACGGTTAGCTATATTGAGCCAACATATGGCAATGTGGCCATCCAGGGTACTGGAGAATTTGGACAAAAAACTTTCTATCTCTCCTATTCCCTGGCAGATCTTGTTGATGAAGGATCACTCAATACCCGACAAGAACTACTCCTGAGGGTATTGGAATATTTTAATATCCCGCTACTAGCTCCCAATTATTACAGTTCCGCAAGAACCGGTCATGCACCCCTCATTGTTGATTTTATCGATATTTCCACGGCTAATCCAGGGATTGAGTACTGGCAATGGGATTTCGATAGCGATGGAACTGTTGATTCGGATGCTCAATATCCAACCTGGACCTACGCAGAACCAGGTACTTATTCCGTTACACTCACCATCGGTAATGGAGATAGAAGTGCCAGTATTGTGAGGGAAGCCGATATAACGGTCTTTGATGGAGAGAGTGCCCTGAATTTCAGTGGCGATGACAATACGGTTTTGGTTACCAACAACCCACAGCTCAATATGACAGATGCTCTGTCCCTGGAAGCCTGGATTTATCCCACTTCCTGGGGCATCATGAATAACAATGGCGGCAGAATATTTGATAAAGCTTTTATCCGGTTATTCTTAAATAATACAGAAACCAGCGAGTTTGCTGATTCCAGTCTGGGCTTGATTCTCAAACACCAGGATGGCACACTGAGTAAGGTTGGAACGACCCCGAATTCCATCCAGCTTAATGAGTGGCAACATGTTGCTGTGACCTATGATGCTGCTACGTCTGAAGTTCACTTGTTTGTGGATGGTGTTGACAGAACCCTGGTAAACACCGCACCCTCTGGCCCCATCATGAATCATTCAATCTGGGAATTATTCCTGGGAAATGACCGGATTCAATCCGCGGCTTTTGAGGGTCGTCTTGATGAGGTCCGAATCTGGGATATAGCAGTGCCAACAGCAGATCTGGTGGCAGGGATGGGAGATTACCTCAGCGGTGATGAACCGGGTCTGGTGGCATATTTCAAAATGAATGAAGCTTTTGGGGATTCCCTCTATGATAATTCCGGTCATGGGCAGCGAGGCATCATTGAAAATGCCAGTTGGGACTGGGGTACCGACTTTGTGCTTCCAGTCGGTGTTAATGAGCAAGGGGACCTTCCCATTGAGAGACTCCTCCTGGATAATTATCCCAACCCATTTAATCCAACAACCACCCTTCATTACGAGCTGCCCCACAGAACTTCAGTGGAGATTCAAATATTCGATATTCAGGGTAGACAAATGGATAAAATATCTCTGGGGCAACAAGAATCAGGTAGATATGATATCATCTGGAATGGCTTGAATCAATCAGGATCACAGGCAGCTTCTGGCCTCTACTTTTGCAGGATCCAGACGGAGCATGAATTTCAGACTATCAAAATGTTAATGCTCAAATAATCCAGGCCTGGTTAGTTGTTGAATCACAGCGACAGCTAACCAGGATATAAGCAATTTTGCTAATTCGGACAATATACTCCGATTATCATTGCTAACAGGGGTTCCACTTATTATTATCCCTGCAAGAGTTAATGATGACTGTCCTATTTTCCAGAAAATGTGAATACGCCCTCCAGGGAATCTTATATCTGGCAGAAAACCAGGATCAAGGCAATATCTCAGCTGATCAGATCGCCAGCGATTTGGATATCTCCAGGGATTTTATTTCAAAAACACTCCAACAACTGACCAGGGAAGGGATCATCCAATCTAACCGGGGGAAATCCGGTGGTTTTTCCCTTGCAAAGGACCCGGAATCAATATCCTTGCTTGATGTGGTCCTCAGGATTGATGGTAATGCTGTGTTTGAAAGCTGTGTCCTGGGTTTGCCAAGCTGTGGTGGTGAGACTCCCTGCCCCGTGCATGATCAATGGGGTCCCATCCGTGAGGCATCCAGACAAATGCTGGCCAATACATCCGTATCTCAATTTAAACCCATGACAGAAATGAGTATAAATGAGTGAAAACATAAGTTTGAGCACCGGTCTTAAACCGGGTGAGATTCAAGATTTGATAAAAGATATAGAAGTGAATCCCGGAGCGATTGTCAGCAAGACATTGAGAAAATCTCAAAATTTAAATCTGACGCTCTTTGCTTTTGACGCCGGTCAGGCACTCAGTGGACATTCCAGTCCCATGGACGCCTATGTACAGATCCTGGCTGGTGGGATGAACATTACCATTGACCAGACCACCCGGGCCGTTAAAACCGGTGAGATGATTCTCATGCCTGCAGGCATCGATCATGCGCTTGAAGCTCTGGAACCCACTAAGATGCTACTCACGATGGTGAGAGTATAATATGATGAATGAGGAAAAAATGAATACAATACACGGACATGAAGTGATGCATATGATGGTCAACTCCGGCGAATCATACACCAGGGAATCCCTGCGCCTGGCCATCCAAAAGCAGTTTGGAGAAGAGACACGCTTCTTTACCTGCTCAGCTGAAGGAATGGATGCAGATCAACTTATTCAATTCCTTGAGAACAAAGGAAAATTCCATCCTCTCGGCGAAGGGTTTACCACCGCACCGGAAAGAATTTGTAATCATTGATTATTGGGCTGGAAGCGAATTCCACCCTGACTCCCCAATTGAGCGACTCCCATGGGTATTTCTCCGATATGCTCATAGCTTTGTGAATAATCTACAAACTTAGTATCATCCTCTTTACCAAGTTGTTTTAGCGCTATTTTGGTAGCAAGCAGATAGGAGTGAATCCCCGTTTTCTCCTTGACATCATTTTTCATCATCCGATGGGCTGTAATGACATCTGAACCAATAATTTCTTCAGTTGTGCCCACTTGCTTCACCAGATATTCACCATAATGCAAAAACATTTTAAGATCCAACATGGTAATATTTGCACAGGCATTACAACCACAGGGTGGATCAATTTGCATCTCAGCGATAGTATCGGCAAACGCATCATAAATGGTATCGACCTGCGCCAATAGGTCCACACCCTCAGCTACTGTTTCTTCAGGAACATGGCATAGAATGGCATCCCCCTGAAAGTTTGAGATCTGCAAGGGTGCACTGATCACGGCAAGTTGTGATTCGAAAAGCGCCTGAATGATGTTATGGGCATGGTCCAATTCCGATTCGGTCAGGAATATTGTGTATCCCGTGATATCCGTAATGACAAAAAAGCCCTTCTGGATACCCATGGTTAACTATTTGTTTCGTCGAAAGTGATCTTAAACCTGGATCGTAGCTTTTCCAGGATCACCTTTTCCTCATCGACCAGACCATCTGATTTGGCAAGCTCCACAGCCATGACATAAGCCTGGAATTTTTGATCCTGATTGAGTGCTGCATTGGCTGCATTGATCACCGAATCAACTGCTGGAGGAGCCAGGCAAAACCCATTGTTCTCCAGAGCGCTAAATAATTTTGTTCGCGTGGATGCCATGAGCGTGCTGAATTCAGACCCGGTCATCCCCACAAAATCCTGAGTATGACGGACATGTTCATGGAGAAAATCCCGCTCCTCCACACTGCCAACATCATCTGCGCTACAGATCAACCAGGTGATCGCAGCCATAGCTTCTACGGGTCTATCGAATTGAATGTCCATCCCTTTTTCCTCCCTGAATACATCTACAAACATTAATTTTTTATTTGTGACCATATTAGTCACTGTTCGTTTTAAATCAATAAATTTAAGGACATCTCATAGAAAGGATCTCGATGAGACCATTTCTGCCTCGGGTTGAATATTTTGGGAAGAACGGAAGATCTATTGTGCGCGGGCTATTGCTTCCACCTCAGCAAAAACCCTTAGTAAATTCCCACTCCATATCTTTTGAATGTCGGATTCACTATAGCCACGTTTAAAAAGTTCTCGGGTAATGTTGGGCAATTCACTTACATCAAAGCAATCGGACAGGGCTGCCCCACCATCAAAATCAGTCCCGATCCCTACATGATCTATCCCCATGAGGTTGACCATGTGATCAATGTGATCCACTGCATCTGAAACAGAGGGCAATATCTGGGGAAAATTTCGGTTCATTTCACTTAATTCGGCTCGATAGAGTGGCCGCTGCTCCCTGGTGAGAAGATCAGAATCACCCCATTTTTCCTTGAGGGCGGCTCGTGCGGAATCACGATCCGGGTTGGGTTGCTCAGGGAGGACGTAGGCGCTATACAAGCACATTTGAACTACACCACCCTTTTCGGCTATCTGAGTTAAAAGGGTATCATTAATATTTCTGGGATGGTTGCACAGTGCTTTGGAGCATGAATGGGAAGCAATCACAGGTGCCTTTGAACAACCCAGAACATCGGCCACAGTGGCATCGCTTACATGTGATATATCTACCATCATCCCCAATTGGTTCATGCGTTCTACAACCTGATAGCCAAAAGGACTAAGCCCATCAAACTCAGTGGTATCCGTAGAGGAATCACAGATTTCATTATTGGAGGTATGACAAAGTGTGACATAACGGATTCCCCGTTTATAAAATAGATCCAGATTCTCCAGATCAATTCCCAGGGGATACCCATTTTCCATCCCCAGATAAATCGCGTGCTTCTTTTGACCTACTATCCTGGCAGCATCTTCAGAATTATAAGCCATCTCACCCCGGTCTGGATACTTCCCCACCATCTCCTCTACCCGGTCAATAATACTAAGCGCCTTGCTCTTGATGGCAGCATGTCCAGAGTCATTTCTGACGCCCTGCGGTGTCCAGACCGCAAAAAATGCAGCATCCAGGCCACCTGCATCCATGCGAGGATAGTCGAGTTTACTTTTAATTTCATGGGGATCATATCTTTGCCCCAGATCGATGCCTTCATATTTGAGACGGAGGGGGGTGTCAACGTGGGTATCCAGGGTGAGTAGCTGCTGATGAAACTTTAGAATATCTGCATCCGAGGGATGGACGGACCTATCCCCCATGCTGCAACTCATGGCGATCAGGCTTGCGGTTATGACGAAAAAGCTTAATAATTTCCTACTGTAATATCGTTGAGAGATCATCACGGTTTTTGTCGACGGTCTTTGGTTGAACGCCTATCCACGGGCTTTCTTTGATCCACTTCCACTTCAACATCTTTTTTGCGACGATCAGGACCACGACGTTCGGTGGTTCTCTGTTTTGCCTTGTGGTCAGCCATATATGTTCTCCAGATATTTTCTTTAAAGATAAATATATGCGGCTGTTATTCAAGCTACAAGGAGAGCGCGACGGACTTGATCATTTTGGAGATTCAGACAGGTGAGCTAACCCATCATTTAAATATTTCGCTTTGAGGAGTTCTGTAGATTAGTTTAAGACCACTTGACGACACTATGTTTAGGTTTCAATGCTACCAGTACTGGGGAAAAGTACGTGCAATATTGCCGTAGAATAAAGTTATATCGGGGTAGAGTGGCCAGGCCTCTACTTGCTTCTATCTTGTGGATATTTGTATTGATAGTGTCCCTACCGTCAGACCTTTGTGCTCAAAAGCAAAATTACAAAATTACCAGGTATAATGTTACAGATGGGTTGGCTGATAATAGCTTCTTTACGATATTCCAGGACTATACAGGCTTTATTTGGTTGGGTACACAAGATGGTCTCATTCGCTATGATGGATACACTTTCAAAGCATACCAGCATGACGCTAACGATACCACTTCAATTGAAAATCGCAGCATCATTTCAATTTTCGAGGACTCGAATCAAAAGCTTTGGATCGGCTCAAATTCTACACTCTCTCTGTACGACCGGGAGCATGAGACATTTAAAAACTATATTCTCAATCCCGATCGTAAAATTGTCAAATACATCACTGATATTGCTGAAGATGAACAAGGGCGAATTTGGGTCACTATTCCCAACCAGGGCATCTACCATTTTGACCAATCAAGTGAAACCTTCCATTCTATGAATGAGGTCATACCAAAATTTTTAGTGCCCTGGGAAACCTCTCATGAAATAGATGCTGGACCTGGTATCTGGGCGAAAGAAGTCCTATTCAATCCTGCAAAACTTGGCGATACACTGACATACAAATTTTTGATAAAACACGCCAATGGGCAAAGAACATTTGAACCCGCTGTAGAGGGGCCCAGGATTGCCTATGGAAACCGCTCCATTGTTTTAAACGAGCAAAATATCAAGCTAAAGCCCGTGCGTTTTGGGTTCGGGGCTGAAAATGACCAACCCTATAGTCAGGTGGAAGCAGTCAAATCTTCCCAGCTCATCAAGGTGCAGTTTCAACTAGATACTACGGGGGTGGAACCCTTTCTAAAACCAGGAGAATCAATTGACATAGGCGGCAGTATGTACCCTCTAAAATGGTCTGGTTCCCATGGTTGGCCCGAGCATGTGGTTTTTACCAAGGGTAACATGTATGTCTGTACCAAGGGAGGCGGTCTCAAGGTGATTGATATGCTTACTGGTGATGTAGAATCTCATAGATATCAAGAGGACACCGATACGGGCCCACGTGCGGTCGATCTGGGTAATAGTTTCGAGGATGATGAAGGGTTCTTTTGGATCTCCTCTAATTATGGGTTAGTCCGATTTGATCCAGAACGTGAGGAATTTATGACCTTTACTCTGGACGGACCCAGGGAAATAGACATGGCAGGTTCCCAGATAGTAAGTCAAATAGCCCAGAACCCGTCAGGCAAATTAGTAGTCACAACCGGGCGGGGAAGGGTCTATCAATTCAATCGAAAAACATTGAAATTTGAAGGAAATATTGATCTCAACACAAGCAGGTTGAGCAGCCTGATGATAGACCGTTCCGGAATTATCTGGGTAGGGAGCATTGAGGAGGGACTCTATAAAATAGATCCTGAAGTACTTAAGTTTCCATTGTATTCACAGGATATCAAAGATGAGAATTCCAGTTATGGAAAGTATATCAATGCACTGGAAGAAGATGAACAGGGCAACTTCTGGATTGCAGGACAGTTAGGCGCATTTTACCACGTCAATAGAGCAAGTCATGAATTTACCAGGGTTCCTTACCCTGAGAAATCATATTCCTGGCAACATTTTGACTATGTACCTGATCTCCTCTATGATCATAAGGGAATATTATGGGCAACAACCTTGAGTGGTTTGATCTCCTACAAACCAGAAACAGGTAAATACAAGGTTTTCTTAAACATTTACAATGATGAGGAAAGCATATCAAATAATGATAACAATTTTTTATTCGAGGATAGTCGAGGTGATGTATGGGTCATTGGCCATCAGTTAAACAAATTTGATCGGGAGCGGGAAAAATTCACTCGGTACAGGGATCTGGAAGGAGCAGATATTGGTGGTGGAAACTTGTCCGCCACACAGATGGTTGAAGATAAAACCGGAAATTTCTGGATCGGATCAATTTATCTGGGCTTGCTGAAATTTGATACAAGTACCACCAAATTCAAAAGCTATATCGCAGACAAATATGATCGACATACTGTTAAACATCTGGCTCTGGATCAACAAAATCGACTCTGGTATACCCGTGACAATCTAGGTCTCTTTCAATTTGATATAAATGCTGAAAAGGAAGTTGATCAGATCACTGATGCGGATGGTCTGCTCCACAATGCCATACAAGGAATAGAGATTGATGAAGATGGAAATCTCTGGATCAGCTCTCATCGCGGATTAAGCAAATACAATCCAGAAACAGGCGTATTCAATCATTACTTCGCAGAAGATGGTCTTCAGAACAATGAATTCAGATTTTATGCATCAGGCAAGACCAGTCGAAATGAGCTCATGTTTGGTGGACAATATGGTTTTAATGTCTTCCATCCTGACAGTATTCATGAGAGCCAATACATCCCTGACGTTGTGATAACGGATGTAGTGATCACGAACACCAGCATCAACCAGGAGCAGTCATCAGATGGGTCCGAGAACATCTCCACAGTGGATGAGATCCAATTAAACCACAATCAAAATGATCTTACCTTCAAGTTTGCCGCACTGGATTTTAGCCTGCCCAGCAGGAATAAGTACACCTACAAGCTAGACAATTATGATGAAGTCTGGCGTCAACCTTCAAATAAGAATAGTGCGGAGTACACCAACCTGGACCCAGGCAGCTATCGCTTTCAGGTGAAGGGGAGCAATCGAGATGGGGTCTGGAATAAGGTTCCAACCACGCTAAAGATCGTCATCACCCCTCCCTGGTGGGAAGCCTGGTGGGCATATGTAATCTACACAGGTGTGATTCTCACACTCATATGGTTAGCTCGTCTATATGAACTCAATCGAGTTCATTTCAAAAATCAGGTGAAGGTGGAAGAGGCAAAACTGAAGGAGCGGGAAGAAGTGGATCGACTCAAATCCAATTTCTTTACGAATATCTCCCATGAGTTCCGTACTCCTCTTACCCTGATCATCGGTCCCCTCAAAAAGCTTATTCAGGAATCCGATAATTCAGAAACATCAAGTCGCTTGAACATCATGCAGCGCAATGCGACACGTCTGCTCAAACTCATCAATCAATTGCTGGATATTTCAAAACTTGAAGCCCATGAGCTCCAGCTGCGGGCTGGTGAACTTGATATCATCAGATTCTTGAGGGGTATTCTCATGTCATTCCACTCTCTTGCCGAGCAGAAGGGTGTCACCTTTGAATTCGAATCTGCTGAAGATAAAATTCCCATCTATCTGGACAGGGATAAGGCTGAGAAAATATTTTCCAATCTTCTCTCCAATGCCTTCAAATTTACCCCTGCTTCAGGCGAGGTGGTGGTCCATTGTACCTTTGAAGATCGGGATGGGACGGAGGGTGTATTGGTCAAGGTACGGGATTCTGGGATCGGTATTCCTCCTGAGGATCTTGAGCATATTTTCCAACGTTTTCATCAGGTTGACAACCGCCTGGCCAGGGAGCATGAAGGCAGTGGAATTGGGCTGGCCCTGACCAAAGAGCTGGTGGATCTGCACCACGGGATAATTACTGTCACCAGCGAGGAAGGAATTCGGACAGAATTCCAGGTCTTCCTGCCATTGGGTAGCACCCATCTCCAGCCTGATGAGATCCTTGAAATCCCTGATCACCTTGAGCCAGAGGATGAATTCCAAAACCTCACCGATGAATTGGTTGAGGCTCAGAAGGAAGAACTTCCTCAAGAAGAGCAATCTCTGGTGCTTGTGGTAGAAGACAATACGGATATGCGCCTTTATATCAATGATGTCTTGAGTTCGGATTATCGGGTTGAAGAGGCCTTTGACGGTGAAATGGGGGTAGCTAGAGCTCAGGAATTGTTACCAGATCTGATCGTCAGTGATTTGATGATGCCAAAAAGGGATGGTTTTCAACTTTGCCGTGAATTGAAGGTGGCTGAAAGTACCAGTCATATCCCGGTCATCCTGCTCACAGCCAAAGCAGAACGAGAGGATCGTCTGGAAGGTCTTGAAACCGGGGCCGATGACTATTTGATCAAACCTTTTGATTCCCAGGAATTGTTGATTCGTATCAGGAACCTCATCGATCAACGCCAGCGCCTTCGGGACCGGTTTTCTGAAAGCATCAAGATCGAAGCCAGTGAAATAACCGTAAGTTCAATGGATGCCAGATTCCTGCAGAAAGCCATTGATCTGGTAGATGAGCATCTTGAAGATGATGCATTTTCCGTTGAGGTCTTCAGTGATAAAATTGGGTTGAGCCGACGTCAATTCTACCAGAAGATCAAATCCATTACGGGGTTAACGCCAACAGAATTTGTGTTGAACATTCGACTCAAACGTGCAGCTCTCCTTATTTCAGAAAAGGCAGGTAGTATATCTGAGATTGCCTATAGTGTTGGATTTAATAATCTGTCATACTTTGCCCGGGCATTCAAAAAGCAGTTCGGAGTCACCCCCTCGAAATACCCACCTGAATAACCAGCTGAGGCAACCCCCTCACTTTTATTAAATCTGGTTTCAAGAGGTTTTTTAACCCCAAATAAGCCCTGAATATCACCACAGTGTCAAAGAATCACCCCGGAGTGTTAGACCAGGCATACTGAATTCCCTAAACTATTTCCGTGATTGACAGAAACGTTTTAACAACAGGAGGTAGTTATGCAAAAGAGAAGTAACACGCTAGCAGGGATTGTCCTCATTCTGATCCTTTCAAGTTTCAGTTTTGGAGAATGGATAGCCCAGGATGTTGGTTTTCCTGAAGAAATACAGGTGTTCAGAATTTCTCCGGTGAGTAACCATACAGCCTGGGTTATTGGTGGTCGATCTCTTGACAATCCATTTTTCCAGGGAATTAGCAGAACCACTGATGGTGGGGAATCATGGGAATATAGCACTATTACCGTTCCAGGAATGGATCTTACTCAATATATAACCACCCATGTTTTTGCACTAAGTGATAGCATGGCCTGGGTTGTCATGGCCTACGATGCCGGTGTACCCCATCGAGGCAGAATAGTAAAAACAGTTGACGCTGGAGCCACCTGGGTCGCTCAATTGAGTGCATACCCAGACCAACCAGGAATACATAACGGTCCCGATTTTATCCATTTCTTTGATGAGAATGACGGAATTACAGTCGGCGATCTGGAAGAGATGTATATCACCTCTGATGGGGGTGATAATTGGACGAAAGTACCCGCAAGTAATTATCCCCCAATTATGGACATGGAAGATCCCTACAATGGTAGCTATACTTTCATGGGAGATAGTAGTATCGCCTTTGGTACCAATGCAGGTCGTGTTTTTAGAAGCAGTGACCGTGGTGCTACATGGATAGCCTCAAGCATCGGTATGGGAGTAACCCATGTGTGGACCACTTTTCAGGATGAAATGGTAGGTCTGGCAACGGCACCCCTCGCAGGCCGGCAAATAGCGAAGACAATTGATGGTGGTCTCACCTGGACCACACTACCGCACGAATTGCCCGTTAATTCAATCCTGAGTTATCAAAACGGCACCGATAGCACCTATATGTATGCTTCGTCAGGCATGCCAGCATTCATGGGCTCAGAACCTGGAACAGGGTTCACTTCAGATTTCGGGAATAGCTGGCAATGTCAGACAAATGACTCTCACCATCCCCTCGCCTGGGCGCCACGAGCATTGGGTATTTTTACACCACTCCCGGTTGGCTGGGCTGGATCCACTGATAACCTGGTCCATAAATTTGTTCCTCGACCCCAATTTTGGGTAGCTCAAGACCCAGGATATCCTGAGGATATGCAGGTCGTCAATCAATATGTGGTTAATGAAGATGTGATCTGGACCATTGGTGGGCGCATTTTTGATCAACCCATCTATCACGGTTTCAGTGTATCTGTAGATGGCGGTGAGACCTGGACTTTTAGGGAGTTGTCAAATCCAGATCTTGATAATTTCTTTCTCTCAAATGTTTTCGCCTTGAGTGATCAAACCGCCTGGATTACGATGGTTGATAATACCTCTGAACCTCACAGGGGCAGGCTATATAAAACCAACGATGGTGGCGAAACTTTTGTGCATCAATCCACAGCTTATGTAGAAGGAACAGGTACCGGGGAGTCGGCCAACTTCGTTTATTTTTTTGATGAAAATGATGGTATTACTATTGGAGATTACGGTCATTATTTTGTCACTTCTAATGGTGGAGATCTCTGGACACAGGTCCCCGATAATCTCAGGCCTCAACCCTTAGTTGCTGAGCAAGCATTACACTCCAATTATAATGTTGCCGGGGATAGCACGATGTGGTTTGGTACCAATAAAGGTCGTATAGCAAGAACCACAGATCGCGGTGCAAGTTGGACTATTTCAGAGGAACTTTTTGGTCCTGCACCGATTTTCGCAAGCTTCCAGAATGAGTCGGTAGGTTTGGCTGTCTCGCCACTGACTGGCACAGGTAGACAAGTTGCGAAAACGACGGATGGTGGAACCACCTGGACGATGCTGGATTCGGATTTTTTACCCTATCGTAGTATTCTTAATCATGTGAAGGGAACGGAAAACACATATATGTATGCAAGTGCTGACCTTCCTCTCTATTTCAATGAATCACCCTATGGTTTTGGTTTCATCGATGAAGAGGGGATACATAAGGACCTCATCGATGGTGGAGGCAATTACACATTGATTGAAGGTTGCCTGGCTTTGAGACCAGGTAGCTTCGATAGTCCCGATCTCGGGTGGACAGGAGCTATGGACAATATGATCTACAAATATAAAGGTCCGTGGCTTGGAGATCCACCCGACTCCATTGGTGATTACACCTTTGTCGCTCCAGCGAAATCTGTTTTAGTACAGAATTTCCCCAATCCCTTTAATCCTGTGACAAACATTCAGTATGAATTGGGCAGCACTGGTTACGTCGCGCTTGAGATTTTCAACTTAAGGGGAGCCCAGGTATCCACAGTTGTGAATCAATTCCAGAATGCGGGACATCACTCCGTGACTTTCGATGCTTCAGGTCTGGCCAGCGGTACTTACATCTATCGTCTCTCTACAGTGAATGGATCAATAAGCCGCAAGATGTTGCTCATCAAATAGCGTAACACACAGTCCCTGGTAGCTATTGTTGCCAGGGGCGCCTCCTTTCACCTCAGGGTGGCAGGATCCAAAAAAAAAGGGGCTGTCTCATAACCTGAGATGGCTTCTTTTTTTAGCCACAGATACACACAGATTTTCACAGATTTGTG
>CAZVSF010000038.1:16402-18385 GCA_964630195.1 uncultured Lentisphaeria bacterium | reverse complement strand
GCAATCAAATACCGATACAAGGTTGAAGCTGTACCACACCTGCTCTGCCAGGGATTTACAAAACAGGAGACAGAAGATGCCTTGATCGAGCTCAATTATTTGGGTCTCGACAACGTTTTGGCCATACGAGGTGATCAATTGCTTTATCAAAAAGCTCACCCTGTCGGTCGTGAAGAAAACAAATATAGCCTGGATCTGGTCAATCAGATCAGCAACATGAATCGTGGCAAATATCTGGAAGACATCCTGGATGCAGATGAATCCGATTTTTGTATAGGTGTGGGAGGATATCCTGAAAAACATCCTGATGCACCAAGTAAAAATGCTGATATACGCTATCTTAAACAAAAGGTGGACGCGGGTGCTCAATACATTGTGACCCAGATGTTTTTCAACAATCAGGACTATTACGATTTTGTGGCTCTATGCCGTGAGGAGGGAATCAAAGTACCCATCATTCCAGGTATTAAACTGGTCACCCGAAAGACACAGTTACACTCCTTACCACACGCCTTTTCAGTGAATATACCTGATGAGCTGGTCACAAAAATTGAGCAGGCCGAATCATCGCATGAACGGTCTGAAATTGGGGTTCAACATGCCCTGACACAATGCGAAGACTTATTGAATAACGGGGTGGAGAGTTTGCACTTTTACGTGATGCAGGACGTCCGATTGGTGAAGCAGGTCGCTGGTTTACTCAACCTGACCTAGAGAGTTTCCTTGAGCCTTATTTCACCTGAGTGAAAAGATCTTACAGCCCCTCCGATCCTGATCAAAGCATCCCCTCGTTTATCAATACCTGAGAATTGGCCCTCAAAGCTGTCAGAGAGACCTTCCCATTTGATGGGCTGATTTAATTTGTAAGCCGCTGAATTCCAGATATTCGCCAATTTATCGCCATTCTCCAACAGGGGAGATTCTGAGAAAAATGTGTCAACAAATGACTGGGCTATTGCAGCTTTGTCCAGATCTTGAGCACCCTCTAGTTCAAGGGACGTAGCCATATTTCGGATGGAGGTGGGAAAATCATGCTCCCCGTGGGTTAGGTTAAGCCCGATACCGATAATTGCAGAGGTGATATTTTCCCCCTGCCATTGGACTTCGGTGAGTATACCGCCACATTTCTTTTCGTTGATCATGATATCATTAGGCCATTTTAATTGTACTTCTTTGGCCAGCAGGGGAGAGATGGTTTTATGGACAATGATGCCTGTAAATATGGAGAGTAATCGAAAATTTTGGGCTAAAAAATTCTGATTGCCAAGAAAAAGGGACATCCAAAGGCCTAGATCTGGAGCAGAATCCCATTTCCTGCCTTTTTGACCCTGACCGGCAGTCTGCTCATCACTGAGGATGAGAATGTTCTTCCCTGTCAATTCATCACGTCTTCTCTTTAATTCAAGATTTGTGGAATCAACGGTATGCAGGTGGATCACATCATCCAGATACGAATGAGAAATCATGAGAGGAAGCGTCCCTGAGCCCTGATCGGATTTAGTCCTGAAATTCCCCGAAAACGGAGCGCAGTGTGTTTGATATCTCACCAACAGATGCATATTCGCGAACCGCTGCCAGGATGAAGGGGTAAAGATTTGTATTGGTGTTCCTGGCGGCAGTTTTTAGATCTGCCAATGATTTTTCCAGCGCAGGCTGGTCTCTCCCTTCCTTAACAGCCTTCAAATCATCCAGTTGTCTCCGAGCCGCTTTAGCTTCCAGTTTAAGGATCTCTGGTTGCCTATCTCCCTCGTCAGCAAATTTATTTTGCCCGACCACAATGCGCTCACCCTTTTCGATCTCCTGTTGGTATTGGTAGGCGCTATTAGCGATCTCATTCTGGAAATATCCCAATTCAATTGCTTTTACAGCACCTCCCAGTTCATCAACCTTTTCAATGTAGTGGAAAACATTCTTTTCCAATTCATCTGTCAGGGTTTCAATGACCTCGGAGCCGGCTAGCGGATCGACATAATTTGTGATACC
>CAZVSF010000038.1:0-16302 GCA_964630195.1 uncultured Lentisphaeria bacterium | reverse complement strand
GCGCGAAATTTTGCCACTTCTTCCATGAGATCATTGTGGGCATTCCAGAAAAATGAAAGTCTGGCTCCAAACTGATCCACATCAAGCCCTGCCGCTATGGCAGCCTCAACATAAGCGATCCCATTTGCGAAGGTAAAAGCTAGCTCCTGGGTAGCGGTAGATCCAGCTTCACGGATATGGTAGCCAGAAATGGATATGGTATTCCAGTGGGGAATATGCTCATTGCAATACGAGAAAACGTCAGTTATCAATCGAAGAGAAGCTTGCGGTGGAAAAATGTATGTCCCGCGGGCGATATACTCTTTGAGCACGTCATTTTGTATCGTTCCACGCAAAAGTTGACTTTTCACACCCTGCTTTTCGGCGACCACCTGGTACATTGCCAACAGGATGATGGCTGTAGAATTGATCGTCATGGACGTGGAGACTTCATCCAGGGGTATCCCTTCAAATAGCACTTCCATGTCAGCAAGCGTATCGATGGGAACTCCGACTTTGCCGATTTCACCTTCTGCAATTGGATCATCTGAGTCATATCCAATTTGAGTGGGTAGATCGAATGCAACCGAGATACCTGTTGTACCCTGTTCTAATAGATATCGATACCTGGTGTTTGAGTCTCTGGCACTTGAGAAACCGGCATATTGACGCATCGTCCACTTCCTGGAGCGATACATTTCTTCATAAATGCCCCTGGTGAAGGGAAAATGTCCTGCCTGCTCTCCATGGTCACTCATTAAGTACTCCTATATCCCGCGCTCAGTCTTGATCTGCTGGTAAGCCTCATTGATGGCTTTGAATTTTTCTTCCGCCATTTTCTGGAAATCTGGACCCAGATGTTGGACCTTATCGGGGTGAAAACGCGCAGCCATGGAACGGTAGGCTTTTTTTAGTTCCTGATCCGTGGCTGAAGACTCAATCTCCAAGATCTTATAGTATGATTTTGTGTCTTTAACGTAGATGGCCAAGATGGCATCAACATCCTGGGCATTGAGCTTTAAATGTTGCCCGATCTCCCGAATAATTCCAACTTCACTGGCATCGACATGGCCATCAGCCTGAGCGATACCATATAACACATGCATGAGCTGAAGTTTCTCCGCTGTGTTCATATGTCGGTTGATCTGGTTTGCGATTTCGTAGATATAGTAGTCCTGCTCTAATAAATTCTTTAGCAGCACCAGCATCTCCTGAGCGTTTTCCTGGCCAAAGCTATTGATGAGGAACTTCTTTACGTACTCCAGTTCAGACTTGACGACTTTCCCGTCAGCTTTCATCACTGCTGCCACCAGCACCAGCACGGCTATTGCAAAATCCCCTGGTCTTGTCTGTGATGATTTCCCTGGACCTGATATTTGTCCAACGGTTGAGGTGGCATCAACCTGACCACCAAGCCACCATCCTATTAACCCCCCAATGGGTCCGGCAAACGCCCACCCAAGTCCTGCTCCAAACATTCTACCTAGCATTTGATTCCTGATATTTTATAATTCATTAAACTTGCTTACACAATTTCAATGATATTTGTTCCCTTTTCAACAGTTTGACCCTCAACAACCCCAATACTTTTTACCACCCCGCTAACTGGTGATTTAATCTCGTTCTCCATCTTCATTGCCTCAATGAGAAACAGGGGATCACCCTCCTTTACATTATCCCCGGGAGTGTGATAAATTTTTGTGACAAGACCGGGAATTTGGGCACTTATCAATCCTGCTTTGGTTTCCTGCAGGGAATCCCACCCCAGATCTCTTAGATGGAGGTGGACAGCATCCAATAGTTCGACATTGACCGGTGTCCCATTCACGTTCACGCGATTGTCTTCCTGAGGGCATACCCCCACGACAAAGGAACGATTGTTCATCAGCACACTATACACACCAGGTTGAACTTGAATAGCTTGAAAGACCAGCTCTTTTCCGCCTGTTTTAAAGATCATTTCCTCATTTTCAATCAGAAATTCGATTTCCAGAGAACGATCCTGGGAGTTGATCTCATACTTCATGATTGATTCCGCCCCAGTTGGGCTGAAACCCAGTTTGATCTGGTCTTCTTTCCAGGTGATGGAGACTGGGAACCATGCTTCAACTGATCCTTGTGGTGATGCAATGTACCACCTCCTACCAAAAGGACTTCATCTGAGAACACGGACAGTTCGGCGTGTAATTCTTCCTTGTGTGCATTGTAGAAATGTGTGTCATATTCGCCATCGCGAAAAGTTGGATGCCTGATGACCGAACGGCAAAACTGAATCGTTGTTTCGATACCACTGATATAGAATTCTCTCAGTGCTCTTTCACTGCGATTAAGGGCCGTCTCACGATCCTCTGCCCAACAGATGAGTTTACCCAGCATGGGATCATAATAGGGTGTGATTTCAATCCCCTGTCTGATAGCACCATCAAACCGTGTGCCTGGCCCGTCGGGGAATTGCAGGAAGACTATTTGTCCCGTGGAGGGTGTAAAATCATTGAAAGCATCTTCCGCATAGATGCGACATTCGACAGCGTGACCTGAAATACCGATACTGTCCTGTTCAATGGAGAGTGGTTGACCAGATGCAATCCGGATCTGCTCAGCAACAAGATCTGTTCCTGTAACCATCTCAGTGACAGGATGCTCAACCTGCAGGCGGGTATTCATTTCCAGGAAATAAAAATTTCGGTGCTTATCCACTAAAAATTCGACGGTTCCAGCTCCAACGTAGTTACATGTCTGAGCCGTTTCGACGGCGGCTTTACCCATCTTTTCACGTAAAACTTCATCAATAAAGGGACTGGGTGATTCTTCAATGACTTTCTGATATCGTCTTTGAATGGAACATTCTCGTTCATTTAAGTGAATGGTATTGCCGTGGGTATCAGCAAGAATCTGGAATTCTATATGGTGTGGTTCTTCCAGATATTTTTCAATGTAGACTCTTCCATCGCCAAAGGCCGATTGAGATTCCCGTTGGGCTTTACCCACCGCATCTGCAAATTCATTTGTGGAATGCACGATCCGCATGCCCTTGCCACCACCCCCACCAGCTGCTTTGATCAATACGGGGAAACCTATATTCTCAGCAATTTTAAGGGCTTTAGCCACATCACTGATCGGCTCTTCAGTCCCCGGCACCACCGGAACTTTGGTTTTGAGCATAGCCCGTCTTGCCATGGTTTTATCACCCATGGTCTTGATGGCTTCGGCAGGAGGACCAATAAATACGATTCCAGCGTTTTCAACTGCTCTGGCAAAATCAGTGTTCTCCGATAAAAACCCATATCCAGGATGAATTGCCTCAGCACCACACTCTCTGGCTACGGCCAGGATAGTATCATATTTGAGATAACTTTGGCTGGACGGTGACGGTCCAATTGGATAGGCTTCATCAGCAAACAAAACATGAGGAGCAGTACGATCAGCCTCAGAGAAAACAGCCACAACTTCAATTCCCATTTCACGGCATGTCCGCATGACCCGAACGGCAATTTCTCCCCGATTGGCAACCAATATTTTTTTGAACATCTATTCAGTTCCTAGCATTTCTCGAAATTCTTCTTCTGTCAGTATGCTTATGCCCAGTTTTGTCGCTTTTTCCATTTTAGAGCCTGCACCGGGACCTGCAACCAGGTAATCCGTCTTTTTACTGATGGAGTTCGCCGTCGTACCACCAAGGGATTCAACCAACTCCCTTGCTGAATCTCGATTGAAGTGCTCCAATTTTCCAGTAAAGACAAGGGACTTTCCTGCAAAAATACCGTCATTTCTAGCGCTCATGTCCATCTGAGGATCTAAACCCTGAATCGCTAACTTCCTCAATATTTCAAGGTTATCAGAATCCTTAAAAAACTCAACAACACCCCTGGCGACAATGGGACCTACTTCATGAGTTGCTTCCAGATCTTCAACGATTGCTGCTTCCAGCGCAGACAATGACCCATATTTATTTGCGAGCACCTTTGAAATATGCTCCCCAACATTTCTTATCCCCAAACCATGGATGAGACGCCACAGGTCAGCAGATTTGCTGGCTTTAATCGCCTCAAGAATATTGAGCGCAGATTTTTCTGCCATCCGCTCCAGATTTGCTAGCTGCTCCAAACTCAGCGTATAGATATCGGCGATACTTCCGATGAGACTGGTATCGACTAATTGTGAAACAAGTTTGCTGCCGAAGCCGTCTATATCCATGCAGCGTTTGGCAACAAAGTGCTCAATTCGTCCCTTGATCTGAGCCGGGCAGGAGATGTTTTGACAGTAGTGCTTCGCTTCCCCCTCAAGTCGGATGACATGTCCCTGGCAGACCGGGCATCGGTCAGGAATGATATAGGGAACGGCATTTGCGGGTCGTTTATCCAGGATAGATTTGACCACTTCCGGGATAACATCTCCGGCCCGCTGCACCACCACAGTGTCCCCTTCCCGCACATCTTTGCGATCGATCTCATCTTGATTGTGCAGGGTTGCTCTGGCAACCATGACACCTCCAAGATGGACAGGCTCAAGGTTTGCCACGGGGGTCACTGCCCCGGTTCTTCCAACGCTGGGAATGATGCTCACTATTTTAGTGATTTCCTGACGAGCTTTAAATTTTCCAGCAATGGCCCACCTGGGGGACCGACTACGAATACCCAGCTGATTCTGGTAATCCAACCGATTCACCTTGGTGACGGTGCCATCAATATCATATTCAAGATTCTCACGATCGGTCTCAAGTTGATTATGGAATGCTATCACCCGCTCAATGTTTGGACACAACTCAAAGCGGTCATTTACTGGAAAGCCCCAATCCTTGAGAGCCTGAATAAAATTCATGTGGGTATCAACGGAAAAATTATCTATTCGGCCTTGTGCATAGAGATTGATAAGTAAATTACGGCTTGCTGTGATCCTGGAATCAAGTTGCCGCAGACTTCCAGCTGCTGCGTTTCTAGGATTGGCGAAGGGTTGCTTCTCCAAATCCACCTGGCGTTTATTCAAGGCTTCGAAATCTTGATGCCCTATGAATACTTCACCTCGGACTTCCAGATAGGCAGGGACGGGTCGTCTGTCATCTTTGAGTCTGAGAGGCAAGGTTTTCAGTGTCCGCAGATTTTGGGTAATATTTTCTCCAGTGAAGCCATCTCCACGCGTGGATCCGGCGGTAAACACGCCATCCACATAAATGAGTTCGACACCAAGGCCATCCAGTTTAGGCTCGATAACGTAATCTAACTGGTCAACTTCTAAATCTTTCAGAACTCTTGTATCAAAAGCGATCAGTTCTGCTTCATCCATGGCATTTGAAAGCGATAACATGGGGATGCTATGGGTGAGTTGCTCAAAACCAGATTGCGGCTGACTTCCAACACGTTGGGTTGGAGACTCCGGCTGTCTCAAATCAGGGAATTGCTCCTCAAGATTCTGGAGCTCCCGGAGCTGGGCATCATATGCCGCATCAGATATGGATGGGTCGTCGAGAATATAATAGCGATGATTATGCTCATTGAGCGCTTCAGTGAGCTCGCAGATACGATCCAGGGCTTGTTGTTGATCCATAGGCTGAAAATGTAATCGGTTGGGTATAAAAAAGAAACGCCCCATTAAGAGGCGTTTCTGAAATTGTTATCTGGAGTGATGCTTATTTGATCAACGAATCCATTTGTTCATTGATATAAGCAGCATGCTCTTTATCCTCTGGAACAGCCAGCATTCCTTCTCTGAAACGAAGAGATGTGCTGTTTTTTTTCTTAATTGGAAGAATAAAACGTACCATCTTTTTATGGGTACGAACTTTTCCGCGTACTTTATCTCCAAATGCTTGTGCCTTAGCCATAGTCTTTCCTCCAGTCCTTTAGCGGGGCGAAACTAAACGACAGTCATACCGTATGCAAATTATTTTGTGATCCACTTACTTTAAAGCAAGAATATCCTGCTCAAAAACCTTGTGGTCTGTATAGCCAACATATTTGCGTTGGATGTTAAAATCCTTATCGATCACAAACGTCGTCGGAATTCCACGAACGCCACCATAAGCCTGGACCACTGAACCATTACCGTAGACGATCGGGTAATTGATTTTCATTTTTTCTGCAAAGGGCACAACGGCTTTGGGACCACCCTGGTCTAGCGAGATACCCAGGACAACGACGTCATCACGGTAGTCATCCTGAAGCTTGATAAAGCTGGGAATTTCCATCTTACATGGACCGCACCAGGTAGCCCAAAAATCAACAATGATAATTTTCCCTCTAAAATCTGAAAGGGTCACATTTTTTCCATCCAGATTAACAAGGGTGAAATCTGGTGCTTCCTGAGCAGAAACAGAAGTCGTTCCTATCGTAAAGATTCCCAAGACTACAAACAGGATTGCGACTGAACTGGCGATTATTTTATTTCTTTTCATATATTCCTTCTTTCATTGTTGCTCTTAGAGCGAGCAGCATCCATCGCGTTACAAAATTCTTCGATGAATATGGCTTTATAATCAGTCAATTCACATTATGTTTCTCGGCATTTACTTGAAAATCGTAAAATTGTCAGCCAGCAGTCAAATTCAAACACGCTTAAGGACTGGCATTGGAGTAGAAGGGGAACACTTGCATGCGTCCCGTGAAATTTGTATTAAGTGCAGTCATAATTTTCTTAATAATGACCTGTAGTAATAATTCGGAGTTACAAAATCATATGACACCAGGTGATAAAACTGTTCGTGCAACAGCTGCTAAATTAGGGCTTACCAGGCATAATGACCAACTAACCTTCCGACTGTTTGCACCAAATTTAGATAAAGTAAATCTCATCCTTTTTCAGAATTTCGATGAGATCAGGGGAGAAACTCATCCCATGCGTATGGCAGAAAACGGCGTCTGGGAAATCACTCTGGCTACTGAAAATCTGCCCATATATTATGCCTACGAAGCCCCTGATAGTGGAAGCGAACTTATCGCCGACCCCTATTCTCAAGCAGTTGTGAGGCAAAACAATTACAAGTATCCCAGTAAATCCATTATTCTACCCAGTACCGACTTCGACTGGCAGGGAGATACATTTACCGGTGCAAGGCTTGGCGATCTCATCATTCTTGAGGCTCATATGAGAGATATGACCGTCCACCCCAGCTCAGGAGCAAAACAGCCTGGGACCTATACTGGATTCGTTGAAAAGCAGCAAAGGGGTGGTCTTACCCACTTGAAAGATATGGGTTACAATGCCGTTGAATTTTTGCCACTTCAAGAGTTTGGGAATATTGAAATTGATTATAAGAACAAATCATTAAGTACCTGGAATGACTGGAATCCATATGAGACCAACCACTGGGGCTATATGACCTCATTCTTTTTCGCTCCGGAAATTTATTACGGGTCAGATGGTGTGAACGATCGAGATGTCTGGGTTGGACAAGATGGTCGAGTAGTGAATGAAATGAAGGAAATGGTTCGTGCGCTACACAAAGAAGGCATAAGTGTGATCCTGGATGTGGTTTACAACCATGTTTCACAATATGATGACAACCCCTTCAAACTCATTGACAAAGATTATTATTTCAGATTGGATGATTCAGGTGCCTACCTTTCCCTGAGTGGCTGTGGAAATGATTTTAAAACTGAGAATCCAATGTCCAGAAAAATGATCGTGGAAAGCCTGCTATACTGGATGCAGGAGTATCACATCGATGGCTTTCGTTTTGACCTGGCAGCTTTGATCGATATGGAAACAGTGGATGCTATCACTGAAGCAACTCAAAATGTGAATCCTGATGTCATTCTCATCGGTGAGCCCTGGGGAGGCGGTGGATACAATCCTGGTGATCTGGCGGACCATGGCTGGGCATCGTGGAACGACCACTTCCGGAATAGCGTAAAAGGTCGCAACCCCCGTAATGATGACTATGGCTTTATCTTTGGCCAATTATGGGATGGAAATACCACTGAACATTATAAAAAGTTGATGCGTGGTTATTTAAAGGCTGAAGGTGGCCATTATATTGATCCTTCCCAGAGCGTAAATTATCTGGAGAGTCACGATGACAACACCCTTGGTGACTTTGTCAGGATGGCTATTGGAAAAGTTGGGGAATCTGAAGTGGTTACCCACTCTCAGGTAGCGGCATTATCCAAAAAAGAATTGAGAATTCATAAATTAGCTGCGCTTAATTTGCTCACAAGTCAAGGACCGGTTATGATCGCCCAGGGTCAAAGCTGGGGTCGTGCCAAAGTGATCGCTAATAGTGTAGGGATAGATCCACATGCTGGTCAGCTCGATCATAATTCATATCAAAAGGATGATGAAACAAATTGGCTCGACTGGGACGAAAAAGCATTGAATCAGGAACTGGTCGACTATTACCGGGGCTTGATCTCAATTCGGCAAAAATATCCCGAAATCAGAAATGTAGACACAGGCTTTCGTCAATTTTTGGATGGAACAAATAAGCTGTCGTTTGGTGTTGGCATGACTGCTAAAAATCAAGTCCTCGTGCTTATGAATGGCGACACGAAATCAAGCTCCAGGTTTAGTCTGCCACCTGGTCAATGGACGATACTTGCAAATGCCACTGAAGCGAATGTTGCAGGCTTTGGGATGGTAGAGAAAGTGGTAAATGTGAGTCGGCAATCTGGTCTCATTCTGGTCCAAGAGGTGCAAAAATGAAATCAACCACCCAATATCTTCACTTTAACGTGCCCCAAAGAATGGGTTTTGTAAATATTACCCGCGATGTGGAAACGATTGTGGATGAAAGCGGTGTGCAGGAGGGCCTTTGTCTTGTCAACGCAATGCATATTACAGCCTCAGTGTTTATTAACGATGAGGAATCTGGTCTGAAGGAGGATTACAAGCGCTGGTTGGAATGGCTGGCTCCTTTTGATGCCAGTCCTGAGCGTTACCATCACAATCGCACAGGCGAAGATAATGGCGATGCCCATCACAAACGTCAGATCATGGGCCGTGAAGTGGTGGTCGCCATCACCAATGGTCGTCTGGACTTTGGTACCTGGGAACAGATATTCTATGGTGAGTTTGACGGGCGCCGCAATAAGCGTGTCCTGGTTAAAATTATTGGTGAGTAGGATTACTCCGGTCTAAATACCGAGACCTTCTTTTATAACCCGGGTCCACAGCGCGTACCCTTTTTCATTCATGTGTAGCCCATCATGTCCAAAAATATCCTTGCGGGGAGTCCCATCTTCACCCAGCATGGGATTGTAAACATCAATGTAGTAGAGATTTTTGGTTTTCTCTATCCGTGCTTTGATGAGAGCATTTGCCTTTGCCATGTTAGCCATATGGTCAATACGCGCCAGACTTGGTTTGATGGATATAAAAAAGATAGGTTCACTGGGCCATTTTTTAAGTACCTCTGAAACAAAAGTATTGTAGTCCTTTAACACTTTCTCCGGGCTTTTTCCAGCGGCGATATCATTGTCTCCTTCATAAACGATAATGGCATTGGGTTGATAGGGAAAAACAATGTCATCCATATAATAGATAAGGTCTGACATATGCGACCCACCCATGCCACGATTCAAGACATCTAGTTCCGGAAAATCTGCACTGAGAGATTTCCAGCCATGGATGCTTGAGCTACCGACAAAAAGCACGGTGTTCATTTTGGGCGGTTCCAGAGAATCCGCAGCTTTGTAGCCAGCCACGACGTCAGCAAAGCGCAGGGGATCCACTGTCACCCCACCGGAGATCATTGATTTTAGTGGTCCGCAACTGACTAAAAAGCCTGATATGACAAGCAGACTTAAGCCCAAGGCGGTGGAGCGGAGTATTTTTTTCATAATTTTTCTCACTTTCAGATGGCGAAACACATACAATTATCAGAATGCAAATATGCGCAGAGGAATGAGGACAATCAACCTATATAATCCAATACTGTGGCGAATAGGACTTCGGGCTGGTCGGCATGCAGCCAATGACCCGCATGGGAAATCGTTTTGATTTCGGCGAAGGGGAAAGCCTGCAACAATTCGGGGGAAAGTGCCGGGTCAAGATAGTTTGATAGCTCGCCACGGATAAAGAGTACAGGTCCCATAAAGGGGCGCTGGAGATTCAGCTCGCTGGTCAAATCCTCATAGTGGGCTAAAAGAGAATCCCGATTAAATTTCCAGCTCAGGCTGCCATCCATACGTCTCAATACATTTTTTAGAAGAAACTGTTCTATGGGAGGCGATTTAATCATCCTATGCAGATTTTGACTGATCCCATCTCTGCTTGTGAAATCTTTAGGATTGATTTCTCGAAGTGCCTCGAGAATTGATTCGTGTTTCCCTTCAACCCGATCAATGCCAATATCAAGAATAATGATACTTTTGACCAGGTCTGGATGGAGAGAGGCAAACAGCATAGCAACCTTGCCACCCATGGAGTGACCCAGAATATGCACTGACTCAAGATGTTCCTCGGTAATGAATTGATGCAGGTCCCGGGCCATTTCTGAATAGTTCATGGCTGATTCATGGGGTGAACTCCCATGATTTCTCTGATCCAGAGTGAAGACTTGAAAATAAGCTCCCCAACGCCGAGCCAGTGAATGCCAGTTGTCAGATGATCCGAATAACCCGTGCAGGATGATCAGAGGGTCACCTTTACCATATTTCCGATAGTGGAGACGCATGTACTACTTCAACAAGATCCCTTTTTGCGAGAGGATCTCAGAACCGATGTGACCTCTGAATATGTATACACCTGCTGGTGCGTCTTCACCTGATGAAAATTGGCCATCCCATGAGATCTTATAAGTTCCTGGAAGGTAATTCCCTGAAGAGAGTGACTTGACCATTCGTCCCTGAATGTCGAACACAGCGATTTCTACTTCTGAAGTTTGAAAGACCTCCAAACCAAGTGATGTGCTCGGATTGAATGGGTTGGGGTATACCGAAGAAAGTCTATGAGAAATGGGGATGGATTGTTTATCTGTTGAGATAGTGTTGCCTGGTGAAAAGGTAACATAAAATTCACCCCCAGTATTGGCAGGGATGATGAGTTCACGGGAAATCCAATCATAATTGGTGTATTCAACGCCATCCAGGAGAATGGAATAAATCCGCAAAGGTCTTGATAGATCGTAGGAGGAAGGCGTTAACCTGATGACTCTTTCCTCTGGTTGAGGTTCATACCAATAATAGAGAGAAAAGGGGGATTCATGGAGAAACAGTGAAGCATAGATGTAGGTGTAGTAGCCTGTCTCAATGGAGTGATATCCTGCTTTTCCACCACCACCCTTATTTAAACCCCAGGTCTCATCTCCATAGCGAGTACGATTCTCGTAGACATCACCATAAGTGTGATCTACAAAGTGCTGCATGAAGAAGTGAAGTGTTTTGTCCGCAGTTTCTAAATAATTTTCATCCCCGGTTTGCTGGTATAAAATTAGTCCAGCGTTAATGGCCTGCTCCATCTGCCACCAGGCTTTTGCAGTATCTGGGTTACCCCACATGAGCATCTCACCCGTTACTCGGTTATAATCTTTGTAGGGACCCCCAAAATCGTGATCATAACCATTATCCAATACATCCTCTGCCAGTACTTCAGCATAATAATCATAGTCTCCCGTTGGATCGATCTGGTACAATCTGGCGAGACACCAGGCAGACTTGAGGACATGCCCCATGATCGTCATGGTCTCACCATTATCCCAATTCCAATTTGAATCATACTTTTCCACAAAACCGATGGCTTGAGAGGACATCGATCCAACGAGATGATCCTTTATCTCATTCGCGATCTCATGCATCCTGTCCAGGTAGATTTGTGAGCCTGTCTGGAGGTATAGACTCATTAAGTGCGTTGTGATGGCATCAACCGTCGCATTAAAGCTTTTATCGTAGGCATTTGATCCGTTATAAGTCACCCAATCGAAATAACCATGAAAGTCCTCCCGTCCATCCCAGTATACATCCTCGAGGTGAGCGTAACCTTGCAACAACATGTCGAGATCGGTCGAATCACCGAAAGCTTCAAAAGCTGCAGAAGGTCCCAGCAATGCATAATGAGCATCAAAAGCCGAGCGTCCATTGGTCGCCCCCATGATATTCCCATTAATATCCAACTGAGAATACCAACCTCCGTTCACAGCATCCCAGGCATTTTCATACATAAAGTCCAACCCAGCTCGTGCATATTCACGATACTCATCATTACCTGTCATCATATAGGCTCTGGCAAAACCATAAGCATTCCTGGTTTGGGTCAACAGATTTTTATTGGTACCCCATGCTGTGATCACTTCACCTTCACGATCAATGTTGGTGTAGTAACCACCTCTGGTTTCATCCAGGGCGTTCATCCAGAACTGAGCGCAGCTGTCCACATAACCGATCGTGAGCGCCGGGCTCACTAGATAGGGTGAAATGGGTTCATACTGAGCGCGTAAACCAGCACATGAAATGAGTAGCATTAGCCCAACAGACACAATTCGCTGCATTTAATTATTCCTAACTAATGATAGTAACTGTATCGTCTTGATGGACAGTTCCAGAACCAAGAGCGACCAGATTCATCCCGAACAGGACCTGTCCATCTTTTTTTCGATAGGTGGCCAGTGTTTTAAGCGGCTCTTTGGATGCGGACCCGGTTTTCTGGTCTATTGTGGTGATCTGACATCTTGCACATGGTTTCACGACCAGGAATTCAACCGATCCGATTCGAATTTTTTCCCATCCGTCCTCGGCAAAGGCTGTAAATCCACTTACAACAAGATTGGCTCGGAACCTTTCCATGGGCACAGGTTGGGTCAGCCGATGGTTCAGATCATCCAGGGATGATTGAGAGGTGAGCAGATAGGGGTAGCCATCAGCAAAACTGACCTCAAATGATCGATCCTGCGGCAATCGATTCTTGTTAAGAGGTCGGTGTACATCGTCACTCATAAATATGAGCTGTACTTTTTTCCCTAGAATTTCACTAAACCATTGGTCGTATGATACACCAAGATGGACGCCTTCAACCGTGTCATTCCAGATCGTTGCTTTTTGAAGGGTCTGCGTACTAACATTCAAAGGCAGAACCATAGAGTCTGCGTTTTGATGGCGAACGACTAAATCCTTACCCTCAAGCTGGAGGCTGATCTGGCTCAGCTCAGGTGTGTTGCGTTGAGAGATAAATATACCACTCTCATCAATAAGTAACCAACGTCTGTCCAGTTTAAATCCCCTGTCCAATACTTCGGCTGAGACGGGCTGAATACTGCCACAGGACTTGATGGGGTAGATGGATATTTGGTCGAGTTTTTTCATAGGGAGGATGGGTTAATCAGACGTTAAAGTGAAAATAAATACAGTCGCCTTCCTGGACGATATATTCCTTACCTTGCAATGATATGAGCCCTTTCTCCTTTAAAACCTTCTCGGACCCGTGGACCATGAGATCGTCAAATTTGAATATGGCAGCTTTTATAAAACCTTTCTCAAAATCTGTATGAATTTCAGCAGCAGCCTTTGGTGCTGTAGAGCCCTTTTTGATTGTCCAGGCTCTGACCTCTTTGGGACCAGCAGTATAAAATGATTGTAGCTCCAGCAGCGCATATGCTGCATGAATGAGTTTATTGAGCCCGGGTTCTGCCAGACCATATTCAGAGCAAAAGTCCAGTTTTTCTGCTTCATCAAGCAGAGCAATTTCCTGCTCAAGTTTCCCGCATAAGCGCAAGGCTCCCGCTCCGGTGGATGCAGCATAATCAAACAAACGTTGTGTCAGGGCACCCCGTTCATCTGCTAAAATTTCATCCTCGTCCACATTTGCCACGTACAGGATCGGTTTCATGGTGAGCAGGAAGTAGCCCTTGGCGCGGATGGTCTCTTCAGCATCAAGATCCATGGACCTGACAGGTTTGATCTCATCGAGATGCGCCCGAATTTTTGTAAGCAAAGCCTCATCGGCCTTAGCTCCCTTATCTCCGGATCGAGCCATCTTTGTCACCCGATGAAGCTGTTTTTCCACAGAATCCAGATCCTTGATCACCAGCTCACTTTCTATGGTCTCGATATCCCTTATGGGGTCGATAGAACCTTCGACATGTGTGACATTATCATCTTCAAAACAACGCACAACATGGACGATTGCAGTGACCTCACGAATATGCCCCAGGAACTGGTTCCCCAATCCCTCACCTTTGCTGGCACCACGAACCAGACCAGCGATATCAACAAACTCCATAACGGCTGGTGTGGTCTTTTCTGGAACATAAATTTTTGCCAGGGCAGTGAGTTTTTCATCGGGCACCGCAACAATACCAACATTTGGATCGATGGTACAGAAGGGATAGTTCTCAGCAGGGATGTCGGATGCTGTGAGGGCATTAAAGACTGTTGATTTTCCCACATTTGGAAGCCCAACAATTCCACAGGTTAAAGCCATATAATTTTTCCTAAGTGATCTATTTGTTTAATATTTCGTAATCAATCGATATCTGGTGTTCTGGACGAAGCTTGTCCAATAAAATAGCTCGGGTAGATGCAAAACGTTCTCTCTCCATATCTTCCTCCACTTTATTATTAATCACATCAAAAGAAAGTGGAAATCTTTTGCGATCCAGAAGTTTTACCAGGGTCCACTTACCATCCCATGGGACAGGACCGGCCATGGTACCAACTGCAATGCTCCTGCCAAGCTTAAAAAGCGAATTCGTGATGCCACCAGAAGTGATCCAGAATGATTGTTCTCCAGGATTGGTTGAAATGTTGGGATTGCGCAGTTTATAGAGTGCCTCCCTGGCCTGGCTGCTATCTGAAAAATAAAAAAGTTCAATCAATAGACTATCTGGGGCATGATATTTATCAAGCTTATGCCTCTGATAATAACTCTGAATATGACTCGCAGTAAATTCAAGGGTATCTGCAATCATTCTAACATAGGTATCTGCAATGATTTGATCCTGACTGTCTTGAATTTCCTCTATGACATCAGGGTGCTTGTCTAGTCCCAGGTCGCGTGCTTTTTGAGCAACCATCTCATCTCTAATAATGTTTGACGCTGCTACATAGAGGTTCCCATAGAGAAGGGATCTGTCCAGGTCAGGTAGTTTTTTGAGAATCGCATCAACCGTCCAGGGTTCTCCGTTCACAGTAAGAATGGTTTCCTGTCGGAGTTTGTCAAGATTCGAGTTGAGTCCTGCCATTTCCAGAGCTGGTCCAGCCTGGGGTCCCGCTGGATTTAGATGTGCGATAACTTCAGGCCAGACCTGTCTGGCTACCTCCCGCTTGAACTCGATGGAAAATTGGGACATAAATTTATTGAGAACCTGTTTCCCCAGAAGATTCTCCCGCCGTTCAACAATCTTGTTATAGATCAGATCTCGATTTTTTTGATAATCATCTTCGGTCATAAAGACTTCTTCCTGGGAATCGTCTATGGATAGAATGTGCCAGCCATATTGACTTTTAACGGGTTGAGAAATTTGCCCGACCTTCAGATTATAAACCGTGTCCTCCAAAGTCTCATCCAGATCCCCAAAGGTCATCCAACCCAGAGCACCCCCATTTTTGGACAGGAGCGTATCCGAGAAAACATCTTGAGCCAATGTGTAGAAATTGTCTTCACCAGAGGACAGGCGTCTGGCATATTCACGGATATCTTGCTCATCTTTTGCAAAGATATGCCTGACAAAAATACCTTTTTGTCCCCGTCTAAAACCCTCACGTATTTCTTCCTCTGTGGGCGTTTTCATCTTGTCCTTCACCCAGGTTTGATAGAGCTGACGTGATAAGGCGCGGTTTTCAACGATTTCCCGCATTCTACGGACAGTGGCGGCGGTGTCCAGATGAGACTGCCGCCCTTGCTCAGCCAGGATTTTTTGACCGATGAGAAAATTGATCATTTCGTCACGATTTTCCTCACTATCGAATTTATCTCCATAGAGGAGGACAGGCAGATAGGCTCTTTGAAAGCTGGTCTCAGTAATTTCTACATCGTCCAGGGTCGCAACGATAACTGCTTCGTTGGAAGGAGTTGTCTCTTCTTTGGAACAGCTCCAAAAAATAATTAGTGTCGTGAAGAGTATTGCAATAGAGAAACGGGTCATTAAATCAAAGCCTTGCATAGTTGCTCAAAGCCACTCAGGTTCTCCGATGACCCCAGGGCGATTAATTTGTCATTTGCTCTTAGTTTATAATTAGGATCTGGATTGAAATTGGCTTCACCTGTCCGTTGCTCAACTGCAGTAATGATGATATCATGCTTTTTCCTGACCTCAAGGTCCACAATTGATTTTCCTTCAGCCTGTGAATTGGTTCCAATGATAATTGTCTCCAGGACCAGATCCAGATTGCCCCTGTTCATGATTAGTTCGATAAAATCCACAACTCCGGGCGACATTGCCTGTCTGGCTAATTTCGTTCC
>CAZVSF010000037.1:0-18424 GCA_964630195.1 uncultured Lentisphaeria bacterium | reverse complement strand
GTCAGCAAATATTTTCATGCCTTCTTTAAAGATGAGCAAAAATAGACCTGCGACATGGTTCATGTCTTTTCGGGGCTTGATGATCTGAAGAACCGGGCGCAATGCATCAGGATATTGCTGGGTGATGCCATAGATCATGGCATCCGCCTCCCCCATGTGCAGCATCATGGTGGCAAATGAATCGCGATGTCCCATGAAGCGCTTTGCAGCGCTTTGTGTAATGCCTTTGCGCTGGCGCATCTTATAAAATGTCTCAATGAATTCTTCACGACGCTCAAACTTCAAGGGATCAACAATTTCAATACCTTCAAGATCTATATTCAATTCTTTCGCCAATGCCCGGATATTTGCCTTGCGACCCACCAGTATGGGTTTGGCTATCCCCTCCTGTCGAATCAAGTAGCTTGCACGAATGATCCGCGGGTTTTCACCCTCAGGATAGATCACGCGTTTTGGCGATGTCTTGGCCCGGTTATACAGTGTCCGCATAAATTCCCGACCTTTACCGAGTCGAGCTTCTAACTCTTCCCGATACAAATCAAGATCGATGCTTCGTTGAGCTACACCCGTTTTTATGGCAGCTTCGGCCACCGCAACCGATTCCCAGAGGAGTACACGGGGATCAAATGGTTTGGGGATAAGATAATCCCGGCCAAATTCAAGCTGATCAAGACCATAGATATTTATCACTTCATCAGGGGTGTCTTCTTTGGCCAGTGCGGCCAGGGCCAGGGTGGCTGCAACCTTCATTTCTTCATTAATTTCGGTCGCCTGGACATCCAGAGCTCCTCTGAAAATAAAGGGGAAACCCAGGACATTGTTGACTTGATTGGGGTAATCTGATCGACCAGTTCCCATGATGGCATCTGGACGAGCCGCTATGGCTTCTGGATATGTGATTTCAGGATCCGGGTTGGCCAGGGCAAAAATGATGGGATCAGGTGCCATGGTCTTCAGGTCCTCTCCGGCAATGATATCCTTTTTTGACAGGCCGATAAATACATCGGCGTCAACAAGGGCCTCCTGTAAGGTTCTATGTTTGGTGTTGTTGGCAAAGGGGAGTTTGTATTCATTCAGGCCATCGGTGCGGCCTTTATAGATCACACCCCTCGAATCACACATGATCAGATTTTCCCGTCTGGCACCCATTCTGATATAGTGTTCGCTGCATGAAAGCGCAGAGGCTCCTGCTCCAGATACCACGATCTTGATATCCTTCATTGTTTTGCCAGCCACCTCCACGGCATTGAGCAGTGCCGCTGCTGAAATGATCGCGGTTCCATGCTGATCATCATGAAAGACGGGAATATTCATCTCTGCCCGAAGTTTCTGTTCAATATAGAAACACTCGGGGGATTTGATGTCTTCCAGGTTTATGCCCCCAAATGTGGGCTCCAACAATTTGACAGCATCGATGAATTTATCAGGATCCTCAGTATCCACTTCCAGATCAAAGACATCGATATCAGCAAATCTTTTGAAGAGTACGCCTTTGCCTTCCATCACCGGCTTGCCGGCGAGAGCACCAATATTTCCAAGTCCCAGGACGGCTGTCCCATTGGAGATCACAGCCACCAGGTTGCCTTTGGCCGTGTATTCATTGGCGAGAGCTGGATCGGCCTCGATTTCCAGACACGGATATGCGACACCAGGTGAATACGCCAGGCTTAGATCGCGCTGAGTAGTAAAGGACTTGGTTGTAGTAACTTCAATCTTCCCCTTACGGGGACCCATGCTGTGGTAGTGGAGCGCATCTTTTTTTGTAATCATATCATCCTATCCAAAATCAAGATGACATCTTGAGTAAGATGTCATCTGTTTATAAAGCGTACGTGATATTACTTCTAAATATTAGTTTATTCCCAGAAGGCTTTTAAAGCTGCCAGTCCTTCCTGGATCTGATCCACGTTAATGCCACTATAGGCAAAGCGAATAAAGACCTTTTCTTCACCTGGCAGCGGTCTCCCAAAATGCTCACGTGAGCAGAACGATACACCCGTTTGATAGAGGGCATCCAGCCTGAATTTCGCAGAATCCGTATAGCCCTTCCGCTTGAAAATGTCGGTGACATCAGGGAAAAGATAGAAGGTGGTTTCTGGTTTGGAAACCTTGACACCATCAATATCCAGAAGTGCGTCAACAAGGGCGTTACGTCTGAGTTTCAACGCTTCCAGGATTTCATTTTGTGGTCCTGCAGGTCCATTCAGACAAGCGATTCCGGCCATCTGAACAAAATGATTGGAGCAGGATTCCTGATTGGTGTTGAACTTTGAGATCGCTTCGATCAGCGCTTTGGGTCCTGCTGCACACCCCAGTCGCCATCCGGTCATGGCAAATTTCTTTGAAAATGTATACAGAATAACGGTTCGTTCAGCCATATCAGGTAAGGAGGCGATACTCTTACTGCGACCGCTATAGCGAACCTCGAAATAAGCTTCATCTGAGAGCACCCAGAGATCATGCTTGATGGCCAGATCGGCCACCCATTTCATTTCAGCTTCGGTGGACTCAGCGCCGATAGGATTTTGGTAATTATTGTAGATAATTACCGTGGTCTTGTCAGTGATCTGATTCTCTATTTCTTGCTTATTTATGGCAAACCCAGTCGGGGTCGTGACATATCCATAAGGCAGTGCTTTCCCACCAAGATATTCGATCTGGGATTCATAAATTGGGTATCCTGGATTGGGATATAGCGCTTCGGCGCCCTCTTCAAGGACAGTCGCTAAGAATTTCCCAATGACCGGTTTTCCACCGGGTTGGACGGAAATGTTCTCTGCTGTAAAATTCAAGCCCCTGGCCATACCTATATCTTCAGCAAGCGCTTCTCTGAGCGGCATGATACCGGGACCAGGTGCGTAGCCGGTTTTTCCATCGCGGGCAGCTTTGGCTGCTGCATCCCTGATGTATTCAGGCGTGGTAATATTCATATCCCCAAGATGGAAGGGATACACCGTATTGCCCTTTGCCGCCCAGGCAGCTGCATCACCTCCCACAGCAAAGGCCGTTTCAGTTCCCAGACGTCCATATCGATTTGCAAATTTTCTCATATTATACCTCAATAGATCTGAGAGTTAAGCCATTCCCAGTCGTTTCATGCGTGAATCACGATCGTTTGCGAAGCGTTCGATTCCTTCAAGAAGCCAGCGCTCTGATAGATGGGCTTCTTCAATAACTTCTTCCAGGGAGCCCCCGGTTCTCCAGTTATCATCCCAATCTGCTGTCATGGCATATTCAATAGATAGACGATTGCCTGTCCAGTCCTGCATGGCAACGGCTGAAGCATTAGTGATGAAGGTTGAATCTAACCAATCCGAGTCACTGATTGTTTCCTGGCGATAGACCTGTGATTGCAGGGCAAATAACTGCGGACTGCAGGCAGCAACCAGTTTGACATTGAGACCCCGTTTATCCAATTCAGGCAACAATTTGACCAGGTTGGAAGTCGTGGCGGTACCCTGGACAAAAATTGTACCCATTTTTGGACGATCAGCCTTGTAATCCCGCATGATATAAGCCCCTTTTGAAGCTTCCATATGGGAAGGCATCCCCAGCTTTTTCCGATCAGGGATCTCAACACCTGGTCGGGTGAGGTGGAGTGCTATGATGGGGACATCAGTCCCCAACGCTGCAGTCAGCATGGGGGCGACTTCATTATGTTCCCATGGATAGAGGTTGATGACCTTACCCTGGGGGAAAAGTTGAGTGACCGCAGGGGCATAGATGCCAAAATGTGTTCGTGAATCTTCTGCAGTCTCAGGACCGGAATGACCGGCAACCCAGAGAACTTTCCCCAATTTTATTTCTGCATCCTGAACCATCTGGCTAAAGATCCTGAAAGCACCATATTTCAAATACGAGAATGACCCATAGGTTGAACAGGCTGCAAAAAAGCCATTGAATTCATCTTCAGGCGTTTTTGAAAAATTAGTCGCAGCGATACCTGTACAAATACCAGCATTTGCAAATTCAGTGATGGCCTGCGGCAGGAGACATCCCCTGGTGTTTTCCTTGCGATCATAAAAACCATAGCCTGGTGTATCTCCAAATGCATCACCAAAGCCTGAAATGTTGGTGGAACCGGCAAGATCTGCGGACATGGCCAATACCAATGGACGGCCATAATTTTTACTCACATAGCCATTCAGCCAGGAAGCATATTTAGCAAATCCTCCCCGGTTTGGAGCGGTCTGACCTGGCTGAACAAATAGTTCAGGTGGTAAAGCTTGAATATCGGTGAGCACGGGATCGTCCATCGGGTTTCTCGAGGTATCGATCCAGACCCGTTCATTGTCATCGGGTACACCCTCACCCAGTTCCACCAAACGATTTGCCAAATAATCGAGCAAAGCAGGGTCCTGATCAAAAAGTTGAAAGACCTTCTCCATATTGATTCTGGCTTGTTCGGTTCTTTCAGCTGCTGTGTCCGGTCCTGATTCCCCCATCCCCTCGAACTGGATGCCATACTTGTCCGTAAATTCCTGTTTGGTCTGCCAGTAGAGTGGACTATTAAACTTATGGGCAGCACCATGTGATTTATTGTCAAAAACGCCATAGCCACGCCCTTTACGGGTCTTAAACCAGGCCATTGCCGGGGCACCTTCGGAATTTTCATCGAATGCCATTTCCTGGAGAGCGGTATTTGTGCTTTCCCAATCCGATCCATTTTCTGCACCAAAGACCCTCCAGCCATGTGGCGCAAACCAATCTTTGGGGGTTCCATATACAACTGAGGAAAAAGGCCGATCATCAATTCCAAAGTCATTCCAATCCACCAGAAAATGAAGATTTCCTAATCCCAAACCATAGGCTGAATTTAATGATTCATGCGTCACGCCAGGGGTAAGACCACCTTCTCCTTCTACAGTAAAAACCCTCACATCTTCCGCGCCGGCATACTTAAGCGCCATGGCTTCACCCACGGCAACGGGCATTCCGTGCCCGGAAGGTCCGGTATTCGCTTTAAAAATATTGGTCTTCCCAGCCATCTCAGCATGACCTGGAAGACCGCCTTTGTGTCTCAGTATGAGAAGGTCTTCCCAGGTTAATGTTCTATCTGAAGCGGGAAGTTTGTAGCGAACATCATTTGTTTCAGTATATTTCCGACGTAGAGATTCATTCAGGACTGCCATCAATGCATATAACCCTGGTACAGTGTGACCGGCAGAAAGAATAAATTTGTCACCAAATCGTTTTTGAGGATTTCTGATGTCCCACCGCATGGGACCTCCCAGAAAAAGGGCGACCAGCATATGGACCTTGGATCTTGAGCCTCCCGGGTGTCCACTCTGTCTGAGATTGAGCATAATGTCAATCAATTGGTCGGTCATATCCTTAATCTTTTCCCATTTGGGGAAAAGATCAGGGGTCATTGGCTTGGATAGTTCGCTTTCCATATTTCCCTCATGAATACAATAAATTTGGAGCGTCGGGGAATTAAAGCTTTAAGTCAGTTAGACTTTTTGATCGTAAGACTTTGGCCATTGCAGATTGTGCTTCTTCCCACACATTGTGCATCCCACACTCACTCAGAAATTCGCAGGCAGAATCTTCAAGAAGACACTCATTCAGAGCCAAAGGACCCTCAAGCGCTTCTACCACTTCAAGCACTGTAATCTCCTTGGGATCACGTGCCAGTCGTACACCACCTGATACACCACGTGTACTATTTATTATCCCCTGTTGCACAAGAGGTTTGAATAGTTTTCTCAGAAAAGGTTCAGGAATTTTTTTATTCTCAGAAATGTCACCGATACTTATTCGGTCCTCATCTACATTTTCAACCAGATACCTTACGGCTCTCAGTCCATATTCCCCAGCTTTAGTTAATCGAATCACGATATAGCTCCTTGTCTTATTGGGCACTGAATTTCTCGCCAATTGGCGATGGACATCTAAATACTATTTGTGAGAATATTACTCTTAATAGCGAGAAATCCCAGATTAACTTTATATAAATTTGAGAACGGCCCCATGCTATGGACTTTTCTCTTTTAGGGCCTAATCCCTAATCGTTGAACTTTTCTTTTGAATGATCAATGCAATACCAGCCAGGCTGGCAATAAGTCCCAGTCCTAGAAAAAAGATGTCAAAGGCATCTGCTGCTCCACTCAGAATATTCATCCATGCTTCTCCCAAGGAGATGGCACCAACGACCAATACGGAGTACCCGACTTTTTTTTCTTCCTTCATTGCATCCTGTCAAATTAATAAAATTTCTATTTTGGATGTCATAACGGCAAATATGTTGCCAAACCGTCAGTTGAAGGCAAATATCATCTTAAAACCTTGTTGTAATCGTCTAACTATGGTTTGTTTTTATTTGAGGATAGATATTTTCTGTGAGTGAGACCCAAATCCTGGTGAGGTGATTTGAACCAGATAAATACCAGAGTCAAGGCTTGCACCATGTCGATCCTGACCATTCCAATGAAACGCATACTCAGCAGGAATTGCATGTTGAAGGATGGTTGAGTACACTTCTCTTCCCTTGAGATCATAAATGGTGAGCGTCCCAGAGAAATTCTCACTGGTACTGTAAGGAATAGTCACTTCACCATTAAATGGATTCGGGTAGGCCGAGCGAAGTTGAAAACTACCCGGCTGGTGTCCTCCGGTAATGCTGGCCACATTTTCGGAAGTTTTGAATATCCATTTGTTTTCATCAAAGGAAACGCTCGTGGGGACAAAGTCTAAATCCACGGTAAATTGCTGCGTTCTCAGAGAATCCCAGATAACCACGGTTTGCTCATGGGTGCTATTGCTGAATTTTATATCTATGGGCATCTTATAGGTCGGCCACGAATAGTTCTGGTGTTGGTCTATCTGAATAGTCACTACTGAATGTCCAAATTCGTCTTCTCCGGAAGCACTCCACCACCAACGATACATGGGTCGTCCGATTCCATAGATCCATTGGTCAAAGAACCATTCCAGATCCTGCCCCCAGATTTCTTCAACTGCAGACTGAAAATCCTCAGTTGTAGCTGTCCTGAATTGATAGGTATCTCGATACGCCAGGAGACTGGCAAAAAAGGTGTCATCTCCCAGAACATGCCGCAACATGTGGAGTACCCAGGCACCCTTGCGATAGACCATGGATGAACTAAAAATTGCTCCCACACTACTGGTATCTGGTCTGTATACGGTGCTATTTGCAGTTGTATAGAGTTGCTCCATCTTCGCGTGGTATGCTGCTTCACCATTTTTAGCACCCCAATACAGCGCTTCAGAATAAGTGGCAAAACCTTCATTGATCCAGATATGATGAAAATTGCTGCAGGTTACCAGATCACCCCACCACTGGTGCGCCAGTTCATGGGCGATGGTACTTTCCGGGTACCAGCCCATGCTTGAACAGGTCTGATGCTCCATGGACCCGGACCATCCGAATTCAGCCATGCCATATTTTTCATCTGAAAATGGGTATTTCCCGTACAGGTCACTAAAGATCTCAATCATATTCCCAGTCAGATTCCAAACAGCCCGCTCCTCCAGGGTCGCATTTGTGGGATACATCCAGTATTCAAGTGGCATGGAATCACCATCAGCGAAATAATGCATATCGGACCAATAGCTATAATCGGTGATAGTTAGAAATACCAGGTAGGGTGCTATGGGATACTTGTGCTCCCAGATCGTGGTTTTGGTTCCGTCAAGATTGTCTGTTTCTGAGACCAGGAGACCATTGGAAACGGCAGTGTAAGCGTCATCACTGGTCAAAGAGACTCTCACTGAATCTGCCTTATCAGTGGGAACATCCTTGCAGGGCCACCAGGTTCGGGCGCCAAAGGGTTCACTCAAGGTCGACGCCACCGACGGCAGGGAAGGATTGTTGTTCTGGTGATTGAATTCAAAGCTTTGAAACCCGGAAACTTCTGGTTGTCCATGATATTCTATTCCCACCACCAGGGATTCACCCATGTCATAGCTGCCATCGAGGGTGATACTCAAAATATCAGAGTAGTGATTGAAACTGGCACCATCAAGCGTCACGGCATCAACTGTCATACCGCTGACAAAATCCAATTGCAGGTTCTCCAGATTATCCACATCTGAAGTGAGATGAACCTCAACATTTCCATAGATAAGTTGTTCACCAAAATCAACATCCAATTCAATGTTATAATAATGGACATCATAGTCAAAAATATCGGCCCGTTTTGATGCTTTGGCCAGTGCACCATAATAGGCAGCCATTTCATCCAGGGGTTTACAGGGGACAAAAGTATCTTCTTGAACTTGCCCAAAAAGCGTATTTGTTAGTAGTATCGTGATTAAAAAAGTCAATCGATTCATCATCGCCTCAAAAAATATTAATTAAAAATAGACATATCGTCAAGCTTGTGCAATACATGTAAATCCTGATACACTAAAGATTTGATGACAGGGGGAAATGTTCAATCAAGTGATTTCAGACTAATAAAAAGCGCGGAGGACATCCGCGCTTTAAAAAGTGATAATTAGAAAATAGTCTACTACATCGGCCAGAAATTGGAGTCATTCCAGACTTCCTGCCTGAAATCTTCCTCCAGGGCCATTAGTTTTTGATGGTGATCGATCTCCCAGTCTGTCAGCCAGGTAAACAGTTTTTTAATATCGGGATCCGTAGCAGCCTGTTCCTCTTTCTGGTAAAATTTGAAAGCGCGCTCTTCCAGTGTGAGTGCGATACTGATGGCTGAAGAATCGAAATCACTATTTCTTAATTCCATGAGAAATGATTTATCGATGATCGGGTCCTTAAACCCAAACTGGAGCTCATCCTCAGAGGGCAAAACGACTTTCCCCTCATCCAGATGACGTTTAAAGGTCAGCTGCAAAATATGTAAATGATGCTCCTCCTCCTTGACCATGTGCTCAAATAATTCTTTTGCAACAGACGAAGTGGCTGTCTTTGCTGCCATGGCAAAGAACTCTTTCCCATTCATTTCCAGCAATATGGCGCGCTTAAGCACATCCTGGACAGATTTAAAATCAGATGATCTTTCAGATGCGTTCACAGAATATTCCTCATCAGTGTTCTAATCGTTTTTGTCTTCTTGCTCTTGTTCCATCCGATACAGGGCGCAATGTTCAATATCTGCATCGCGGAAACTGGTCAATGGATTATAGTCGCTACTGAATCGATGCTCACATTCAGCTACGGCTTTTGGACCAGAAGGACATTCAATGTCATAGACGGGACAAAAGTTTTTGCGTGGATCAGATTCTTTTGATGTCATCATTTTACTCCCTTACGCATAAGCTAATGTGAAATCTCAGACTTATATACTGCAATTTAAGCATGCATAAGGAACAGACAAAAATCAAAATCAGTTTTCAAAAGCATGTCGGACGAGAAATTCAGGTCCGACATGCCAACAGTTTTACCTAACTCTTATGCGTTGCCTGGAAATCCAGAAGGGTTCGCATATAGTTGTCTCTAACCAGGGTCTTTGGACTGGGCGAATGGATCAGACTCATACTTCCCTTCATCTGGGCAATACTTTGATATTCGTTCTCATCCATCCAGGTGATCAGGTCCTTCTCAATGGTTTTCATCAATTGGGGTCCATGTGCCATGAGACCTGAGGTCAACATGGTCACATCAGCACCGGACATAACCAACTTGAGAACATCCTTGGCACTATGCACACCACCACTGGCAGCAAAACTGAGGTTAACATTGCCTCGCAGAATGGATATCCAGCGCATGGGCAAACGAATATCGCGGCTATGGCTCAAATGCAATTGACGTCTTGTTTCCAGTTTTTCCAGATCGATATCTGGATGATAGAAGCGATTAAACATCACGAGGGCATCAGCCCCAACACCTTCCAGCGATTTGGCCACCGCCGGAAGTGAACTGAACCTGGAACCAATTTTCACGGCGACTGGGATGTTGACATTAGATTTTACCCAGCTCACAATATCAGTATAGCGTTTTTCGACATCAGCACTGGTCTCATTGAAATCAACAGGAAGATAGTGAATATTCAATTCCAGTCCATCTGCCCCTGCTTCTTCCATTTTCTTGGCATACTGCATCCAACCACCAGGGGTGGCACCATTCAGACTGGCGATAACGGGAATATTCACACTCTCCTTAATTTTGCGGAGAGTTTCAAGATATTCCTGAGGACCCGAATGGTATTCGTGTGCCTGCGGAAAAAAGCTCAGGGATTCAGCATAGGATTCAGTGCCATATTCCATAAAAAAATCGAGAGAACTATCTTCCTGCTCGATTTGTTCTTCAAAAAGAGAAAACAGCACCACAGCAGAAGCACCATTGTCTTCCAGTGTCTTGATCTGATCTGGTTTTTCGGTTAACAGTGAAGCGGAGGGAACTAAAGGATTCTTTAATTCCAGGCCCATATAATTTGTACTTAGACGCATTTCAATTATTCCTTTTCGTTCTTCACTTAAGCTTCATCGTATGACATGGCGGCAAGTTTGGCGTAATAATCGTACTTCTCTTTGGCAGCAACATCAGATGCTTCAATGTACTTATCTGATAACTTCTTGTCGATGCGGCTGAGAATAGTAAATCGAGTCTCATTCATGGAATACTCCCGGATATGCCTGGTAGGTGGCTTGGAATCCAGCTTGAGCGGATTCTTACCTTCCAGAGCTAACATGGGATTGTAACGGTAAAGTGTCCAATAGCCGCTATCCACCGCCAACTTCTGTTGATTCATACCCTTGGCCATATCGATTCCATGTGCGATACATTGACTGTAGGCAATAATGATAGAAGGACCTTCGTAGGCTTCTGCTTCCATGAAAGCTCGTACAGTCTGAGCATCGTTAGCTCCCATGGCCACGGATGCGACATATACATTTTTATAACTCATGGCCATCATACCCAGATCTTTCTTCCCGGAGGGTTTTCCTCCGGCAGCAAATTTGGCTACGGCTCCAAGAGGTGTGGATTTTGACTTCTGTCCACCCGTGTTTGAATACACTTCGGTGTCAAGAACCAGGATGTTCACATCCTTACCAGAGGCCAGGACATGATCCAGACCACCATAACCGATATCGTAGGCCCAGCCATCTCCACCCATGATCCAGACACTTTTCTTGACCAGGTTATCTGCGACTGATAACAGCTGTCGGCTCAGTGGTGTGTCAAGCTTTTCCACAATATCAGTCATGGCCTGTACACGCATCCTCTGTTCGAAGATCTCAGGTTCATTTGACTGAGGGGCGCTGACGATTGACGCAACCAATTCAGCGCCAATATCACTTTTTAACAGGGTCATAAGCTCGATGGCATGCTCGCGATGTTTGTCGATGGTCAGACGGTAACCCATGCCAAATTCAGCATTATCCTCAAAGAGTGAGTTATTCCAGGTAGGTCCTCTTCCCGCTTTGTTGGTAGACCAGGGTGTGGTTGGCAAATTGCCACCATAGATAGAGGAACAGCCGGTTGCATTGGCTATGACCATGCGATCTCCAAACAATTGGGAAGTCAATTTGACATAAGGTGTCTCTCCACAACCCACGCAGGCACCCGAGAACTCAAAAAGAGGCTGAAGTAGCTGAGAACCTTTGACACTCTCGTGCTTCAGATTGCTACGATCAACTTCAGGAAGTTCTGAGAAGAAATCCCAGTTGGCGCGCTCAGCTTCACGGAGGGGTCTCTGATCAGCCATGTTGATAGCCTTGCGGCTAAGATTGGTCTTGTCACGAGCGGGACAAGCTTCAACACACAAATTACAACCCGTACAATCTTCAACGGCAACCTGAAGGATATATTGTGATCCCTCAGCCCATTCTTTCCCCTTGGCTGGCATGTGCTTGATGGTTTCAGGACTATCATCGAACGCTTTTTCTTCCGCAATTTTGGGTCGAATGGCAGCATGGGGGCAAACCATGGCACATTTATTACACTGGATACAAATATCTGGCTCCCATACAGGAACTTCCAGGGCAATATTTCTCTTTTCCCATTGGGTTGTGCCTGTCGGCCAGCTACCATCGTTTGGCATGGCACTCACCGGCAAGTCATCACCACGACCAGCAATAATTTCCGCAGTGACCTTTTGCACAAACTCAGGGGCTGCTTCAGGCACGATTAATCGCAGCGCATCGCTGCCATTTAATGTATCTGGTACATTTACTTCAAAAAGATTGGAAACGGAATGGTCCACGGCGGTAAAGTTTTTCTCTACCACAGCATCACCTTTCTTCCCGTAGGTCTTTTTGATCGCCTCCTTGATCTTGGCAATTGCCTCATCCCTTGGCAGGATACCCGATATGGCAAAAAAGCAGGTCTGCATGATGGTGTTAATTCTCATGCCCATCCCTGTATCACGCGCTACTTTTACCGCATTAATAACATAAAATTTTAATTCCTTGTCAATGATCTGTTTTTGATAGTGTCGAGGCAGGGCTCCCCATATTTGATCCTTGTTTAAGTGACTGTTCAGGAGAAAAGTAGCTCCTTCTTCAGCCTTGGCAAGGATATCAAACTGATCCAACAGTTCATATTGATGACAGGCTACAAAATTTGCTTTGTCTATCAGATAAGTAGAATTGATCTTATCCTTTCCAAATCTGAGGTGAGAGGTTGTGGTGCTCCCGGATTTTTTTGAATCATATACAAAATATCCCTGAGCAAAATTATTGGTTCCTTCACCGATAATTTTGATGGAGTTTTTATTGGCACCCACGGTTCCATCAGAACCTAAGCCATAAAAAAGACCTCGAAAAACATCACCTCTGGAAGTTCTATATTCAGGATCATAGGGTAGAGATGTAAAGCCAACATCATCATTGATTCCGATAGTGAAATGATTTTTGGGTTTATCAGTGTTCAAATTGTCATAAATGCCCTTGATCATGGCAGGTGTGAATTCCTTGGATGAAAGGCCATAGCGACCTCCGGTGACGACAGGCATTTCATCAAACTGATAATACTCCTCGGTTTTTGCTTCAGAGAAGGCAGTAATCACATCCTGGTACATGGGTTCACCAGCACCACCAGGTTCTTTTGTACGATCAAGACAAGCAATCTTTTTTACGGAGGCGGGCAAAGCGGCAATAAAGTGCTTCACAGAGAAAGGTCTGAACAGTCTGATCTTAACCATTCCGACTTTCTCACCATCGGCAACCATCTGGTTCACGGTTTCTTCAACTGTCTCAGCGCCTGACCCCATAATGATTATGACTCGTTCTGCATCCTTGGCACCTATATAATCGAACAGGTGATACTGACGACCGACAAGCTTGGCAAATCGATCCATGGTCTTTTGGACTAATTCCGGGGCAGCTTCATAATATGGATTTACGGTCTCACGGCCCTGAAAAAACACATCAGGATTTTGTGCGGTTCCACGAAGGACTGGTTTGTTGGGGTTCATACCGCGACTGCGGTGTGCAATGACCCATTCATCATCTATCATCCCGCGAATGTCTTCGTCCTCGAGTTGCTCAATTTTCATCACTTCGTGTGACGTACGAAAACCATCAAAAAAGTGAATAAAGGGTACACGTGTCTGCAGGGTTGAAGCCTGGGCGATAAGTGCGCAGTCCATGACTTCCTGAACAGAATTGGCTGCGAGCATGGCAAAACCGGTAGCGCGAGTAGCCATGACATCTGAGTGATCTCCAAAAATGGAGAGCGCTTGAGCAGCAATTGACCTGGCTGATACATGAAAAACAGTGGAGGTTAATTCACCAGCTATTTTATACATATTGGGTATCATGAGTAGCAAGCCCTGGGAGGCCGTAAATGTTGTGGTCAAAGCCCCGGTTTGTAAGGCACCATGAACGGCACCAGCAGCCCCACCTTCACTTTGCATCTCTTCAACTGTTGGTACTGTACCCCAGATATTTTTTCGTCCCTGTGCACTAAAAGCGTCAGCCAACTCACCCATGTTTGATGAGGGGGTGATGGGATAAATAGCACAAATTTCGTTTGTTTTGTGGGCAATGTACGCTGCAGCATCATTCCCGTCGATGGTTACCATCTTACGTGTCATTTATTTCTCCTGTATATTGCGAGTGGATTTGATCCTGAGAATTGTTCGTAAAGCATCGCATTTACTTGTATAAATATCATGCCAAAGGACACGCTCTGGAAATTTATTTTTCTAATATGACGGTTTTTATCACCCAGATGAAAGGATTTTAACCCGGGACAGCACAAAAATCTACTTCAAGTAGATCAAAGACCCACTCCCAACAAGTCCCCTCTGATCCAATATTGAATAATAATAAAGCCCTCCACCGAGATTACTATGATTCAATTCGATGGGCAGTTGGTGCTGACCTGGACCGAGGTACTCAAATTCCAGGGTACTCACCTGTTGACCGCGTAGATTATAAAGTCGGGCGGAGATAAGCGTTGCTTCAGAAAGTTGGATGGGGATGAGTGTACTGCTGTTGAATGGATTTGGGAAAGCATACCCTGCTAACACACGATTTTGTGGTGAATCAAATTGATCATGATCAATTGAAACGACGGGACTATTAGATAAATACCATTGTGTACTTAGAGTTGTAATATCTGCCGAGCTATTGGACATCAAAATAGCGTCAATATCAAGCTCTACATTTCCCTCAGGGGTATAGGCGAACATGGCACTGCCAGACCCGATGGGGAGATAAAGTTGATCGATCTCATCAAGACCGGGTAACTCTCCTGACTCAAGCACGGCAAGCACCTCGTCCACAGATACACTCTGCATCATATAGGGCACAGCCAGAGGCAGCTCATTGGATAGGGGTGAAACATTAAACTCGGTTGCAGTCCCATCCAGCAAAAAATGGGAGTCATTTCCCACCAGGATAACACCATACACATCAAAAATATTCGTCGACTGCTCTTGATAGGAAATGAAGTTATAGGTGAGTGTATCTCCGCTCTGAGTTTGAATAGCGCCCACCCCCTCTTGTTCAGTAATGGGGTTTAGAGGACCGTTGACGGTCCCATAATCTTCTCCAACATTATAATCAAGCCTTCCATGGGAGTAGGCATAAACGGGCAGGGTATTCCAGAGGTTAAGTTGACCATTACTTATGGTAACCAGTTGAATACTCTGGCCAATCATCATGCCTGAAAAAGACATTTCAAAATGAAAATCTGTTGAGGATACTATTTCAAATTGGCCGGAAACGGAGACCAGGGGGTTGAAGGCTGCCAGGGAATCAAGCGTAAAGGAAGCATTCAAAAGGCCAGCAAGACTTTCGGGATCAACTTCACTCAACCAGACAAATAGTTTTAGTGCATCTGGCGAGGGATTGACCGTATAATTTCCTTCCACGATCTCAGTGGTATCACTCATGAAAATTACAAAAATATCGGCGAGGGTATCACTGCCACTGACATAGAGATCATAGGCCACCATGGTAACCAGATTTGTATCACCAACACTTACACTGAATCCACCCACACCTTCATGTGGCACTTCAATGGAGAGGAGCTCCCCTGAAAGACTGAGGGTCTCTGCTGGAGATGGAAAAGTTTGATAGTTAAAACTTATCTCCCCTGTATTCCAGGCGCTTTGTCCAATGAGAATGCTTACAAGTCCAAGGAGTGACAAATATTTCATTTATTTCTTATTTCTTTTGTTAGAGTTCGTATCTCAGGCCAAATTGAATATTTGAGAAGGTATTCTCCACTGCCACAGAGCGTTTCACATTGCTCTCCAGGGTATGGTTCAGATCGCTTTGCCACTGTTCATTTCTGAAGGCCAGCGTAAATCCGATTCCTGAATGCAATTGATACCCCAGACCAGCATCCATTCGAATAATATTATCAAACCGATAGTTCAATGGGTCATTCATCAAGGTTGCAGCGAAGGAAAGCTTTAGTGGATCCAATGCCCAGAGCAGAGATGCAGAAAATTCGTGCACATCCTGCACATAGGTATCTACTTCATCTTCCACGATGCTTCCGAGATCGAGTCCTGTTTCAGTATCGTACAGATCACCCTTTAATGAGACGGTAGAATAGCTGTGGAACCGATAATTGATACTTGCTTCAAAGGGTTCTGCCACAAAACCCAACCCCAGACCCAATTTCCAGGGTCCCCAACTCCGGTATTCCAATGAATACCAGCGCTCATGGGAAAATATTTGTTTATCCCCATCATCATACCATTCAATAGAATCTCTACTGGAGGATTCATCTACAGAAATTCTAGCAGGTAATTCTATGGAAATCCCCAGATTAAGATTATCCGAAATTTCGCTTAACAGCCCAAGTCTGGCACCGAAACCTGAATATTTCGGACTAAATCTGAGACTGTCAACAAATCTGCTAAATGTGTATATATCATTGGGATCTGTCTCTTCATACAGCTTGGTAAAGGAATTGCTTCCCGTGTAATAGCTGAGGGAATATCCCACACTTGTGTTCATGGTAAAGAGGACAGACGTACCAGCAGTCAGGGCGTAAAGATCTCCATTCTCCTGCTGAAGATAGTTATAACGGAAATCCCCATCGGGATCGAAATCGCTAAATTGACTAATACTATTGAATGAGTTCACCCTTTGTAGATTCACTCCCCAGACCCAGGCTCCCCTGTACACCCGAACCGGTTTGATATAGGTCAGAGAGTTAAATCGTAAGGATTGCTCCTGGGGATTTTCACCAACGAGTGAATTGAAGACACTTTTCCCTGCAAACTGATCAAAACTAAGATCAGCTGAAAGGAAGGCTTTCTCATTGAAACTTAACAAGGCGGGATTGCCCAGCAGTGCGTTATTGGATCCCATAGAGGCAGGGATGACGCCACTTTCAGCCCCTGCAATACCACGCATTCCCCGAAAGGGTCTTATCACATCAAGATAATTTTGAGAAAATAGATTCACTCCCCATAAGAGAATGGCGAAAAATATAATTCTGTTTTTCATGATGATTTACTTCCGCGTTCTGCTGCGTTTCTCAGGAGCGGGAGCTGCTTTTTTCTCTACTTCTTTCTGCGCTTTCACCCGCTTTGGTTTCGTCACCTTAACTTTTTTGGTTCGCTTTTTGGGAGGATCCGCCACAAATTTTTTCTGTGATTTTTGCTTATTCTTTGTTGGTGGTGCCACGATCGGGTTGGAGATGACTGGAGAAACCGGAGATGAGACTGCACCAGACATGGCACTCCCCTGTCCCAATGATCCCGATTTGCTCCCTGTGCTTGAAGATGGGAAACCAGTACCATTCAGATCACGATTTCTTGCTCCACCCTGTTTTTCATCGCGATTATAGGTTCTGGCAGGTTCACGTTCCCGGGTCTCACTGACCACATATACCGGTGCGTAGTGGGGATGATGATAATCATAATAGTTATAGGGGCTATAATACGAAGCGCCATAGCCACGGTGATAGCTCGTAAAAGGCAGGGCTGGCTCCCAATAAGGATCCCAACCATAAACGCCTGATCCGCCAATGGTCGTCACCATGGCCGGTTCAGAGACCACGGTCGTCACAGTTTGGGGAAGGGTCTGAGGTGGATAGAGCATGGTATAACATGATTGAAAAACCAATACTATGAGAGAGACCATTATGATTTTGCTTGCACGCATTAGTGGTGGGAAGTTAGTTCTCATACATTGGAATGTCAACATAGGCTACCTCTTTCTTCTCACTCTGAAACGATAATGTGAGAACTTTAGTTCCCCGACCAGAGAAATCTGCATAGTGTTTAGACTAACTAATCCCGATAAAGGTAAAGAGAGTGTTAGGGACAATGATGATTTATTTAAAAGATAAGTGACAGGATGAGGGCTAAAATGGTCAATCCTACAGATAGAGAGAACAGTAAACCTAGCCCCAGAAAGAAGGATACAATGATGGTAATCAAAAATGATCCTGCATCCAGTCCATATAAGGTTCGCAAACCAGTATAGGCGAGATACACAAGAACGATAAGATTTAATATACCTCCAACAATGGGCAGGACGATCAGCAGGGAAGCTGTTCCGGCAATATAGGCAACCATCCTGAAGACAAGAGAAAAGTCATAGGTTTGCATGCCTCTCCATTTCAAGGAGAGATGAATTGCAAACGCTGAGATAAACTGGAGGAAGATGACTGAGAAAGGATATGCGATCACCATGATCTGCGAAAAGTTATCGGGCAGCTCAACCATGTCCCTGAATTCAGGAGGAAAAAACATATCTGGATCAGTCTGATAGAATGACATGGTCCATAAAAATGTAAATACTTGGATGGCGACTGTGTACACGAGCGCATCAGCAATCCCTGCCTTTCTACGCATAACACTGAAGGTGAGTCCAGGTCTTAGTAAAAAGGCTTTGATCGTCTCAACAAAGGCAACGAAGAAACCTAATTCATGTTTCTTCTCCCAGGGAGGACCATCAATAATGATGGGTACTAACTCGGGCTGTTCGGGCTGTTCCATTTGACCTATTTTAGCGTATCCATTCCTATGTGATCGAGTAGGAGGATAGGGATTAATTCCCTATCCGTCCTCTCACACCACCC
>CAZVSF010000036.1:12762-18753 GCA_964630195.1 uncultured Lentisphaeria bacterium | reverse complement strand
GATTGTCAGAATCCAACTACTGGTTCAAAATGTCAGCTTATCAGGAAGATCTGATCAATTATATTCATGATAATCCTGCGTTTATTCAACCTGAATTCCGTAAAAATGAGGTCCTGGGCTTCCTGCGACAGAAATTGGGTGATCTTTGTATTTCCCGGCCAAAATCGCGGCTCAACTGGGGGATCGAATTGCCCTTTGACAAGGACTATGTCACCTACGTCTGGTTTGATGCATTGACCAATTATATCTCAGCCATCGGGTACCCACACGAAGAAGAAAATTTTAAACAATGGTGGCCCGTTGATTTTCATCTGATCGGTAAAGATATTCTTACCACGCATGCAGTCTATTGGCCAACCATGCTTATGGCTGCTGAACTCCCCCTTCCCAAGACTATTTTTGCACACGGCTGGTGGCTTATGGGGGAGGCTAAGATGTCAAAATCCCTGGGTAATGTCGTCAGACCCCTGGATCTGGCCAACGAGTATGGCGTCGATGCATTACGTTATTTCCTCATGCGGGAGATGACCCCGGGTCAGGATGCCAGTTTCACCATGGAGGGCTTTATCAGCCGCTACAATTCCGATCTGGCAAACGATCTGGGAAACATGGTGAACCGCATAACCAAACTATTGGGGCGTAATTTTGACTATCTCCTGCCTGATCCCGGCGAGACAATGCCACTGGATGCAGACCTGACTCAGCATGTGTCTGGTCTCCGTGAAAAGGTTCGTGCTGAACTGGATGAGATGAAGGTGAATTATGCCATCACCCATGTCTTTGAGGTGCTCAGAGAAATAAATCGCTATCTGGAAGAAACGGCCCCCTGGAAATTGATGAAGACCGACAAGGAACGGGCTGGTGCCGTCTTGTATAATGCAGCGGAAGCTTTGCGGTTGAGTGCCGTTCATCTGTACCCTGTAATGCCAGAAAAAATCTCACAACTTCTCGAAGTCATGGGCACATCTGCAAAGGCACGTCTCGAGGAAGCCGACTGGTTTGAATGGGGACACAATAAGCCTGGGACCAAACTTGGCAAAACCGATGGCCTGTTTCCCCGCATCGAAGTCAAAGAAGTGCCTGAAGAAGAGACTGCAAAGCTGGATCTCAAGGAAGAGGTCAGCTTTGATGATTTTATGAAAATGGATATCCGGGTCGTGAAGATCATTCACGCGGAAAAACATCCAAACGCAGATAAGCTTCTAAAACTTCAAGTCGATCTGGGTGCTGAACAACGTCAAATTATTGCCGGTATAGCCGATCAGTATGCACCTGAAGATCTCGTGGGTAAGTCTGTCTCCATCATCGCCAATCTCAAACCTGCCAAAATCCGGGGTGAGCTTTCCCAGGGAATGATCCTGGCGGCAGACGATGGCCAGGTGGTTTCACCTTTGATTCCATTGAAAAATGTTGATCCCGGTTCGAAGGTAAGGTAAGGTCATAGGTCGAGAACCTCAGCATGACAAATCGTCTGTCTCCCAGCCTGCCGGGTCGTACCCTACCTGCCAAGTCGAAGTCGGAGGGGTAGACTGGAGCCCGTCGAAGGGTCTTTTCTCCGATTTAAGTCGTTAAAACATGAAATTTATAGATACCCATTGCCACCTGAACATCGAGCCCTTGCTGGAGAGAACCAATGAGATCCTGGATGCTGCGGCCGAACAGGGCATTCAAAAAATGGTCGTGGTGGGGATTGACCTGATTACATCTGAAATTGCCATCCGTCTTGCTGAGGATCATCCTCAAATTTTCGCAGCAGCCGGAATCCACCCCAATGACTGTTCGAAAGCACCAGAAAACTGGGAAAAGGAAGTGGTTGACATGCTTTCCCACCCCAAAGTTGTGGCTGTGGGTGAGACCGGACTGGATTATTATTGGGATGATTCACCAGCTGATTTGCAAAAAAGATTCTTTCGGGATCATCTTGATCTAGCCCTGGCCACAGGCAAGCCGGCAATCATTCATAATCGTGAGGCAGATGAGGATATTGTTCAGCAAATTCTTGAGCATGGGAATACCCGGGGGGTCTTTCACTGCTGGCCATCACCCTGGGATATCGCCAAACCCCTTCTGGAAAAAGGGTATCACATCTCATTTACCGGCACCGTGACTTTCAAAAATAACAGGCTTGTACAGGATGTGGCTGGCCGCATGCCTCTGGAACGTCTTATGCTGGAAACAGATAGTCCCTTTCTTACACCGGTCCCCTATCGTGGGAAACGCCCGAATGAGCCCAAATATATTCCCCATATCGCTGAATTTATTGCTGATCTACGGGAACTTGCGCTTGACGATTTTGCCCGGCAAACCACCCAAAACGCAGTATCCTTCTTTGGGATTAATGAGAGCCTGTAAAGAAATATTTTTTATTCGTAATGGTACGGACGCAGCATACTGCGTCCCAACGGGTTTCTGAAAAATGGGCTTAAAACCAGACCTGCGACCGCTTAAAAAATGGGGTCAGAACTTTATCACAGATCCGGCCATGCTGGAAAAGTTGGTGCGAAGCGTTGCTCCCCAGCCAGAAGATTCCATGGTGGAGATCGGACCAGGCTCTGGTGCTCTCACCCGCTTATTCGCCCCCCGCGTCAAGCAACTCCACGCCATCGATATTGACCCGCGAATGGCTGAATACCTGGAACCGCTTAAGCAGGAAATCCCCTCATTCAGTTACGAGCACAAAGACTTTCTAAAGTGGTCGCCTCCTTCCGATTTGGGCAACTTCAGGCTCATGGGAAACATCCCCTACTATATAACTTCTCAGTTGATCATTCAGGCCTTTGAGCATCATGAACGCATCAGGGATGTGCATTTCCTCATGCAAAAAGAGGTGGGAAAACGGCTGGTAGCTCCCCACGGCTCGAAGCAATATGGGATTCTATCGGTCTACGCTGCCTTGTTCGCAAAAACAGAATATCTGTTTGATATCAGTCGCAACGTATTCTATCCCATGCCAGATGTGGATTCCTGTTTTGTACGGTTTTCCTTCGAGTTGGAACATCCGGTTTCGCCTGAGATGGAATCATCGCTTAAACAGGTCGTGAGAACCGCTTTCAACCAACGCAGGAAAACACTTCGTAACAGCTTGAAAGGGCTACTGAAAGAGAGAAACAGTATCGAGGGTCAGTTTGATTTGAACCTACGCCCAGAACAACTTAGCCCACAGGATTTTCTTAGATTAACGGATATCATTGTTAGCGCGAAATAGTTTTGCATAGGGAGGGAAGCTTATGAAACATGCGAAAATTATCAGCAGTTTACTTCTGACGGGAATTTTTACATTCTGCTTTTCCATGAGTAAATCAGAGTCTGGACTTGCAAGCATTACAGATGATCTAAAGCTGCTTGAAACCTGGATCGAGGCTCAGCAGGAATATCGCAATATTCCCGGTATTAATATTGGGTTGGTCTACGACCAGGAGTTGATCTACGCCAAAAGTTTTGGGTTTGCCGATCTAGAGAACAAGATTCCTCTTACAACTAAGTTGCCTTTCCGCATGGCGTCAATCACCAAAACATTCACGGCGACAGCATTGATGCAATTACGTGATGCCGGCAAGCTGCGTCTTGATGACCCTGTAAAAGACTATCTCCCCTGGTTTGATATTTCACAACGCTTTCCTGATCAACCCCCCATCACGATCAGAAATCTACTGACGCATACGTCAGGCTTACCAAGAGAAGCTGATTTTCCATACTGGACAGACCATAATTTTCCTACCATGGAACAGATCAAGTCGACACTGTCTACCCAGGAAACGATCTATCCGCCCTCCACCAGGATCAAGTATTCAAATTTGGGGGTTTCCCTGGCAGGTGAGATCGTAACTGTTGTCTCGGGCCAGCGTTATGAAGAATATGTGCAAACCCACATTTTAGACGCACTGGGTATGCAGGGAAGCACTGTGATTCCTGATAACACCTATCAGCAATTGCTGGTAACCCCCTATTCACATCGCCAGGAGGGTGCTTCCCACGATATTGAAGACTACACGGATACCAAAGGGATTGCAGCGGCAGCGAGTCTTGCCTCAACAGTTCTGGATCTGGGTAATTATGTCAGCCTGCAGTTTCGGGAGGATGACAATGCCGCTTCGGCGGTGCTAAAGGGTAGCTCCTTGAAGGAAATGCACCGTGTCCAGTTTTTGAACCCCAGCTGGTCAAGTGGTTGGGGCCTGGGTTGGTCAGTCTGGCAGAGAGGCGGGAAAACCATCAATGGTCATGCCGGTTGGGTTGGCGGAAACCGCTCTCAGATCATGTTCATTCCTGAGGATAAGGTCGGTGTTATCGTTCTGACCAACTCCGATGATGGAGAGCCCAGTTTTATTGCGCGACATATTCTGGATTTCATGGAGCCGGTCCTTGTGGAAGCCTTCGCCCCTGAAGAACCAAAGACTGAATTCGATCCCTCCTGGAAAAAGTACGTCGGTACTTATGTAGAGCCAGGTCCCTACTATACAATGATTCTCATTCGAGACCAGCAATTGGTCATGAGCACCTTGAGCTTTCCCCCAGAAGATGATCCGGGGAGCGAAGTGGTTGAGCTGACCCCTGAAGGTAAGGACACCTTTCGCATGACCGGTGAGAATGGAAACGGCGAGTTGGTGATCTTCCAGTACAATGAAATGGGGCAGATCTATCAGGTGAAGGTGGGCAGCAATTTTATCTATCCGGAAGCCTTATATAAACAATAGACTCCCGTTCTGGGAATGGTTTCTGTAAGGGAACCGGGGTGTGTCATCCAAGCCTGGAAATGCCCAGCACCAGCACCAGTGCTGCAATCAGTACAAACAATTGCAGGCCATACTGTTTCTCATCTTCCATATCACTATCCTCAAGTTTTCATTTCACTGGTTCGCAATATGAGAGATTTGAGATTCTCCTGTTGTGTTGCCGGTCACAGGGGAGGTGGGTATGTGTTCTGGATCAATTCCTTGTGAAGAGGGCTTTCCCCGACCAGATATAGGTGCCTGGTTCGTCAAGATCAATAAGTTCAGCGATCTTGCCTGCCAGGGTGGTTGATGGAATAGGTTTGTATTTCCAGGGGATCAGAAAGGCGATGGGTTGCATGATGAGCTTTCCGATGAACTCTCCTGGACGCTTCTCCCCCCTGTCCCCGAGTAGCATGCTGGGTCTCAGGATATCCAAACGAGAAAAACCAACTTCTTTCAGGGCATCTTCCAACTTGCCTTTGACGCGGCTATAAAACACACGTGAACGCGCATCAGCCCCAATGGATGAAACCAGAATAAATCTCTCACACCCTTCTTCCCTGGCAATTTTGGCTACTTCCAGAGGGATATTGTGGTCTATCTCAAAAAATCGTTCCTGGGATCCAGCTGTTTTTATCGTGGTTCCCAGCGTGCAAACCACTACCTCTGATTTTAATTCGGCGCGCATATCTTCCAGATTTGAAAAGTCGTGGAGAGCCTGCTTAATAAATGGCTTTCTGGAGAGATTGGGAATATTGCGGCGACTAATCGCCGTCACACCCCGATAGTCCCCAGCTTCAATTCCTTTCAGAAACTCCAATCCAATGAGGCCAGTAGAACCAATTACTGTAATATTGGGAGACATGGCAGGACCTCAGGGTTTTCTGACATACATAAAATCATATTCAACCGTCCATTTTTTACCATAATCTGAACTGAGTTGTGAAAATTGTCGGACACTATCAGCGGAAATATTGAAAAACGTGAGCCGTCTGAGTGGTTTTTCTGAATCTTTGTCTACCTGCTCAAAGAATACCATGGCATTCTGTTCTGGATCAAAATTTCCCTCAAAGTAGATTCGCCCAGAGCCCTGATCCACCCAATATTGTATCCAGCGACCAGAGTCAATATGATAGTGATTAAAGCTCTTGCCACTAAACCCGCCGGCCCCGGTCCAGTTCTCCAGGATGACATTGCCATTGAGGATCTTTTGAATGCTGCTCTCCCCCACTTTGGCATCATTCTGGCCGTAAACATTCCATTCCCCGACCCAAAAATCAAA
>CAZVSF010000036.1:0-12662 GCA_964630195.1 uncultured Lentisphaeria bacterium | reverse complement strand
CCACTTTGGCATCATTCTGGCCGTAAACATTCCATTCCCCGACCCAAAAATCAAATTTCTTTGCTTCAGGATAATTCTCAATTGCTTTTACGGATGCGGCAATGGATTTGAATTTTTCAGTCTCCCTGATACTTTCAAGATCGGGATCGGTCTTCATGTGGCCAAGTCGTTTAAAACCCTTCTCCACAGCCATTTCTAAACTTTCCAGGGCCTTCTCATCCTTGCCTGCCAAAGCATAGACACAAGCCAGGTTATACAAGACCGTGGGGTTGCCATTCGGTGCAAGCAGGACATAGTATTTTATGGCTTTTTTATAATTTTGGGATGTCTGAGCCATGGAAGCCAGCTTATAGGTGATGGCTTTGTTGTCAGGAGCGTCTCTGTGAACTTTTTCGTAGAGTTTGAATGCTTTTTTAAACGCTTTCTCTGCCTCAAGCTTTTGAGCTTTTTCAATCCTGGGGTCAGGCGCTGGTTGTCCAAATGATATGCTGGTACACAAGATCCCCAGACATAGTGCTACGATGATTTGCTTCATGACTCGCTCCTATCGATTCCCGCTGATAATGATGAACTAATATGATTGCAATATCGTCTTCCACCGAGGAAAATCATGCGAAGTATCTGGGTTCGTTCTGTCTGGAATCTTCCTGTTCCCATTCCTCCAGCTTCTTTTTCCCTCTGCGACGTTTGAGATACCAGGCCAGGATGACTATGAGTGGGGATATTGCCCAGAGTGCTCCAGGTATGCTGGATATTTTGAAAAACCAGAAGCGTGCCTCAAGATTTTCCCGCCAGGCGATTTCAAAATCGATCAGGTCTTCACCCGTTTCAGCTTTAAATCTATCTCTAAACCCCAGATCATCATTACGAAGCAGGTAGGGTAAAATCGTTTCTCCCTGTTGCTTAATTAGAAACCGGGTTGCATCCAGGGCTTGTCCATAAGCCAGGCTGGCTCGTTTATGGTTAAAGCTCAGAATGACATCAATGTCCGAGAGTGGGATAAGCTTGCCTCTGGCCGTTGCTGTTCCCAGCTCTGCAAAGCTCCCCCAATCCATCTGACCAGAATGCCATTGAGCCAGACCTTCGTTCAACCATACCGGTATGCTCACTTCATTTTGACCGAGAAGTGCATGGAATAATTCATGTCTCAGGGTTGTCAGCCACTGATTTCGGTTCCGTCCATAGATCAATATTTCTGAGCCAGCCCTGGCGATACCGGCACTCCAATAAGGGGCTGCGTGGAGACGGATATCAAGTTGATCGGGGTTATAATAAAACCGGATCTCCAGCGCTTTATCCAGGCGTAAACCAAAGAGTGCTTGGTAGTATTGCTGCTCTTCCAGAATCACATCCAGCGCATTGCGCAGCAGGGTGGAGTCTCCCTTGTCGCTCATCAGGGTCAGGTTCCCGGTCCTGAGCATCAGAGGTTCAGCGGATAGTGGAACTACCTCAAATATCAGAATACATATTGTGAGCAGGGTCCTGTATATTGTTTTAGAGAATTTGATAAGGATCCACATCAACGGTTACCCGAACAATTTTATCCCGGGTGGTTTCCACAACATGTGCTGCAGCCTGGCGCAGCGCGCCACCAGCAGGGTCATCCATTTTTGATGATTTTAGCACCAATTTCCAATGAAAACCCATTTGAGTTTTTTCGATCATGGCCGGAGCGGGACCCAACAGCTTGATGATCTTCTGCTTTTTAAAGCCCTCTGCCGCTCTTTCGGCCAACTTTATGACCGCATCCCGGGAGCGCCCCTGAAATCCAAAGGCGATCATTCGTGAAAAGGGGGGATACTGTAGCTGGTCCCTATCGCCCAACTCTCCATTATAAAAGAGTTTTACATCACTGCGGGTGGCACATCGGATAGATATATCTTCAGGCATCCAGCTCTGAACGACCACACGACCAGGAAATTCTCCCCGACCAGAACGACCAGCCACCTGATACACCAACTGGAAGGTTTTCTCTCTGGATCGGAAGTCGGGAAAGTGCAATCCAGAATCTGCATTGATAACTCCGACCAGGGTGACATTCTCAAAATCCAGACCTTTGGCGATCATCTGTGTCCCCAGTAGAATCTTGTATTGACCCCTGGCAAAATCGCCCAATAGTTTTGTGTGGGCCCCTTTCCCCCGTGTCGTATCCATATCCATGCGACAAACAGGTACATCAGGGAACTGAGTTTCCAGGGCTTCTTCAACCATTTGGGTCCCCATCCCGCCAAATTTCAAATCCAGGGATCTGCATTCGGGACAACTGACAGGAGTAGGTGCTTCAAAGTCGCAAAAATGGCAGCGCATCTTGTTACCGATCTTATGATAGGTCAAAGAAATGTCATCATTGGGGCAGGTCATGGTCCAGTTACAGTCTTTACAGGTGATGACCGGTGCGTATCCTCGACGATTTTGGAACAAGATCACCTGCTTGCCATTATCCAGGGTCTCTCTGATCGCTGAGACAAGTTTTCTTGAAAATGGACTGGCATAGTCCCGGGTCTCTTCGCGTTCGGCACCCATATCCACCAGATCGACCTGGGGTGGTTTTGCCTTCTCCCACCGTTTGGTAAGGTGGAGTCCCTTGTAGCGATTGGTCGTCAGGTTATAATAAGTCTCCAGAGAAGGTGTTGCAGAGCCCAGCAGAACAACTGACTTTTCTTCCTGACCTCGCATCAGCGCGACATCACGGGCATGATAACGGGGTTCGCTATCCTGCTGTTTGTAGCTATTCTCCTGTTCTTCATCAACAATAATGAGCCCCAGATCTTTGAGGGGTGTCAATACGGCAGAGCGAGCGCCGACTACGATGGTGAATCTGTTTTTCTGAATTTGCTGCCAGGTCCACAGTCTTTCAGCCCCCTTTAGTCCAGAATGCCACAGGGCTACAATATTCCCAAAACGAGATTGAAAACGATATGCTATCTGAGGAGCGAGAGCAATCTCTGGAACAAGGACAATGACCGACCGACCCTGGGCCAGTGCATGGGCGGTGGCGTTCAGGTAGACTTCAGTCTTGCCGCTCCCGGCGACACCAAAGAGGAAATAAGGGGCGAAGACCTGTTCATCCAGGGAGCGGGTAACTTCATTCAATGCAATGCTCTGTTCTTGATTCAATTCAACGGTTTTAGGGGGTGGTCGGTGGTAGTCTTTCAGTGGATCGATATCCGGCTCTATTTCCTGCAGTGCGACCAGACCTCGATCAGCCAGCTTGTGGATGATGGGACGATAAACCTCATAGTCATCCCTGAGTTTGTCCAGGGGAATGCCCTCAGGGAAATCGTTGAGGATATCAAAGGCTTTTTGTTGCGCTCTGGCGTTGGTGGGAATTTCTGAGTCCCGTCCCAGGTCTGGAACAACCAGGTAACTCGAGGCTCTTTTGCCTTTGAACTCAAATTCATTTTCCAGTTCAACAAGACCTTGTCTTTGCAGTCTTGCCACCAGATTTACAGCCTTATCCGCACCAAATTTTCTTTTGAGGGTAGACAGTCTTACCAGACCTTTTGCTTCCAGAAATTGGCTGAACTCATCTGAGCCATGCAAGAGGGGCATCGTTTGTACGATCACTTCTTTTTTCATGCGGGCATCTGAAGGAATGGCGGATTGAATGACCTTCCCCAGGGGGGTGAAATAGTAGCGACTCATCCATTTCAAGAGATTGATAAGGTGCAGGTCAAAAACAGGAACGGGATCTATAATATTTTCAAAACGCTTCAGTTTGCCGGTAAAATCTGTGGGGGGATCTGCTTTTATGCCAATAATCATGCCCTGTTGTTTTCGTCGACCCAGGGATGCAATCACCCGTTGACCCACCTGCACCACATCGATGAGCGCTTCGGGAACTGAGTAGGTAAATGCCTGATCAAGGCTCAAGGGGAAAACAATTTCAACATACATGGCTTTTTCCATCTTATAAAATGAGACTTCTTTGGATTAAAAGGAAATGTTATTCACAAACTGGGGTTGACAGGTGGAATTTAATCGTGAATTGGACCTATCAAAACCCTGGTGTACTTTTTGTCAATACAAACTTGGTCCAAGGGGGAGTGGATCTATTTCTTTATGATCTGAGAGATCCAGGCACCCAGGCTCATGGCCAAGCCCTGAATGATCATCACCTGCCCAAAATATGGATCGATCGCCTCAAGGCTTAAGGCTCCCACCTGGAGCATCAAACCGAAGGGAATAAGCCAGAAGATTCCAACAACTCTCACCAATGTGCGTTCGTCAAAGTCGATTTTGCGACCTTCAACTTCAATCCCTTTGCGAAATATTTTTTGTAAAAATCGATACAGGAGCAGCATGAATACAATGGTTGCTGTTGAAAATCCCAGCATAAATATCATCTTTGCATTCGAAAGCTCAGCTGTTGTCTTGTGGCTGAACCAGGGATAAACGAGACCAGAAAGGACACTGGTGAATAAAAGAATCAGTCTAAATCTGATTGGATTATTAATAAAAGATCGAGCTATGACATTTTTCAGATTTCACTCCGCTGGCATTCATCATGAATTGATGCTTTAAAACTAGACGATGATCGTGGTACAACAAGGAGTACTTCCCATTCTCAACTCATGATTATAAAAAGAGGACCAATCAACTATAAATCAGGCAAACTACCCTGGGTCTGTCCTGCCTCAAGTCATTTCACGGCCTTTAAAGGGGTGTTTTGGGCGAAAAATTATAATTCCTGGTGATTTAATGCAGGTTCAAGCTTTGAATTGCTCAGATCGAAGTTTAGTTTGGTTTGCTAGTTATAGGACAGTGAATAACCCGACATTCGGAGATCAAAACCATGCAATTTACCGTTGACTCGTCAACCCTTTTACACGGCTTGCAGAAGGTGGCTCGCGTTAGCCCCACCCGCTCAACCATGCCCATTCTCAACCACATTCTCTTCTCTGTGAAGGGCAATGTTCTCTCCATGCGCAGCACAGATATCGAAATCACTTATACGCTTGATCTGAATGTCCTGGGTGAAGATGACGGGGCTGTCGCCCTGCCGGTAAGATTGCTGCAGGAAATCACCAGTGAGCTCCCTGATACAGAGTTGACTTTCTCCTGGTCAGAAGATAACCGGGTAACACTCTCAACAACAGGTGGTACCTATAAAATTGTCGGTCGACCCGGCATGGATTTCCCCGAAGCTCCTGAATTGGGTCCAGCTCAAAGTCTTGAAATAAAATCAAAGGTCCTGAAACGAACGGTGGAGAAAACTGTCTTTGCTGTTTCAAAGGATGAGCTGAAACCAGCGCTTCTTGGTGTTTTGTTTGAATTGAAAAACAATGAGCTCCGTGCTGTGGCAACAGATGGTCATCGTCTGGTAAAATATTCGAACCGGGATTTTAGCTCCTCAGATTTTGAAGCAAATATCATTGTTCCGCCCAAATTTTTATCCTTGATCCAATCCTTTTTAGATGATGGCGATACCATTAATCTTTCTGTTGGGGAAAAGTACATCTCTGTTGCCACGGAAACCGCCACGATCTTCAGCCGTCTGATTGATGAACAATATCCTGACTATGGAAGTGTTATTCCTTCGACCAACGACAAGACCGTCACACTGTCCAGCAAGGATCTTATCACCACGGTTCGTCGCGTTTCTATTTTCTCAAACCGTACAACTCATCAGGTGGCTTTAAAACTCCACCCTGGCTATCTCGAGGTTTTCACAGAGGATCCAGAGGCCAGCACCAGTGCGAAAGAGCAAGTGCTGGCAGATTATGATGGTGAAGAATTGACCCTGGGCTACAATTCAATTTATCTCAAGGATATGCTCAAAAACGTTGAAACGGATCGAGTGGTTTTCAGGCTTGGTTCTGAAATTGGTCCTGGATTGATCTTGCCTGAAGTCCAGGCAGACAAGGAAGAATTGGTTATGCTTCTGATGCCTATCAGGCTTCAGGGATAGACAGGTATCTTGGCAGGACAGCCGGTCGTCAAACTGATTCTAAAACATTGAATATAGAGATCGGCTTAAGAGCTGGTCTGGATAAGGTATTGAATTCAAACATAATGAATAATTATAAAGTCACATCCAACACCCGGGCATGCTGATCAAGTCGCTTACCATGATAGATTTTCGTAAATACGAGCAGGTTTCCATGGCGTTTGGCTCTTTTACCAACATTCTCCACGGGGAAAACGGTGCTGGAAAAACCACCATTCTTGAAGCCATACATAGTCTGGCCTATACCCGCAGTTTTAAAACTCGCCTGGATGCGGATCTATCCAGACATGGATGTGTAGGATATCAGTTAAAAGGAACTTTTACTGATCAACACAAAAATGATCATGATGTTCGTCTGAAGGTCGAGTCCGCCCGAAAAAAGCTGGTTAGCGTAAACGCTAAGAATTTAAGCAGTCGCGCTCAGATCATTGGACGTTTTCCCCTGGTTTCCCTCACCCCAGAAGACGGTGAATTGACTTTTGGTGCTCCTGAAATCAGACGTCTTTTTTTTAACAAGCTTCTGTCTCAGGTTGATGCAGCATATCTGGAAAATCTACAGGTTTATGCCCGCATACTGAAACAACGCAACGCCCTGCTGCAAAGCTATGCCAATGAAGGTGTGACAATTGACAGAATTCAAATATCTACCATAGACGACCAAAGAGCCAGGGTTTCTGCGCAACTCCATGAAGCCCGCAGCAAGCATATTGCTGAATTTAAAAAGCTTTTGTATGACGCCTACGCTGAGCTTGAAGATGAAAAATCAGTCAAAATGGCCTTCATTTCAAATGTAAGAACAGCAGCTGGCGAGCTGGAGAGACTTTATCGAAACGCCTATCATGATTCTCTGGCTGAGGATATGCGTAAAGGCACTACCACCCGGGGACCCCATCGCGATATGTTCACTTTTTTTCTGGATACCAAAGATCTGCGAAAATTCGGCTCGCAGGGAGAGCACAAGCTGGTTCTGGTTGCCATCAAGTTTGCCGAGGGTCGCTTTCTGGAGACCTTTTTAGGTGAACCCCCCGTATTTTTATTGGATGATCTTTTTGCAGAGCTTGACGTGAAACGCAGCACCATGATCGTCGAGAGTCTAAGGGGTGGTCATCAGATATTTATCACAGCCACTGATCTGGCAGACTTGAGGCATCATGGTCTAGAACTCGAGGGTGATACCTTGCAGATCATCGATGCCGGAAAGATACAGATCAATGGCTAAAGCAGAAGTTATTGGAAATGTATTTACCCAGCTCTTTAAGGACCTGGGTATTGATAAAGCGATCCAGCAGAACATGGCCGTCTCCCGCTGGTCTGAGATCGTTGGAGAGAGAATAGCTCAAATAAGTAAAGCTGAACGCATAGAAAACGGTGTTCTATTTGTAAAGGTCAGCTCACCAGTTTGGCGTAACGAACTCGTATTTATGAAAAACAATCTGATAAGCAGTGTTAATGAAGCATTAGCAAAAACCGTAGTTAAGGATATCAAGTTTACATGAGTGACAATCAAACAAATCCTAAAGCAAAAAGTTATAGTGCGGAATCCATTACCGTTCTTAAAGGTCTTGAAGCCGTCCGTAAACGCCCCGCCATGTACATCGGTGATGTGGGCAAGCGTGGTCTTCATCATCTAGTTTATGAAGTAATTGACAACTCCATTGATGAGGCCATGGGTGGTCATTGTGATGCCATTACTGTCACCATCGGTGAGGGTGAAACAATCACCGTTGAAGACAATGGTCGCGGTATTCCTGTTGACATGCATAAAGAAGAAGGCCGACCTGCTCTGGAAGTGGTTATGACCTCTCTCCATGCAGGTGGTAAGTTCGACAAAGACTCCTATAAAGTGTCTGGTGGACTCCACGGAGTAGGTGTTTCTGTAGTAAATGCTCTTGCAGAGTGGCTTGAGGTAGAAGTTTTCCGCAATAATTCTGTTCACGAGGTCAGTTTTAAGAAAGGCCTGATGACCAAGGGAATGAAAATCACAGGGAAAACAAAGAAGAGAGGAACCAAGGTCAAGTTCAAGGCCGATGACTCCATTTTCTCTGCATATGTTTTCGACTGGGATATTCTTGAAGATCGAATTCGCGAACTGGCTTTCCTGAATAAGGGTCTTACCATCAACTTAAAGGATGAACGCCAGGATAATGAGCGCACAGAGACCTATCTTTACAAAGGTGGGCTCATGCAGTTTATCGATTACCTCAATGAAAACAAGCACCCCATCCACCCACAAGTTATTGCCTTTGAAGGTGAGAAGGACGAGGTTCCTATTGATGTGGCCTTTCAGTATAACGACAGCTATAGCGAGAATATTCTCAGCTATGTAAATAACATTAATACCATTGAAGGCGGTACGCATCTCTCAGGCTTGAGAACAGCTCTGACCAGAACATTGAATAACTATGCCACCAAGAACAACCTCTTCAAAAAAACCAACACCACCTTAAGTGGTGATGATGTACGTGAGGGTTTGACCTGCGTTATTTCCATCAAGGTGGCGGAGCCACAATTTGAGGGTCAGACAAAAACCAAATTGGGAAATGGTGATATCAAGGGTACAGTGGATTCCTTTGTCAGTGACCAGCTCAATGAATTCATGGAACAACACCCCGCCATTGCCAAACGTGTCATTGAAAAGAGTCTCATGGCGGCACAGGCCCGTGACGCCGCCCGCAAAGCACGGGAGCTCACCAGAAGAAAGAGTGCGCTGGAAAGTGGTGATCTTCCTGGTAAGCTTGCGGATTGTTCAACCAAAGATCCTTCGCTGTGCGAAATCTACCTGGTTGAGGGAGATTCTGCCGGTGGCTCAGCCAAACAGGGTCGTGATCGTCGCTATCAGGCAATTCTGCCCCTTCGCGGAAAAATTATAAACTCTGAGAAAGCCCGTATCGATAAGATCCTGGGAAATAATGAAATCAGGATGATGATCACAGCTTTTGGTACAGGATTCAAGGAAGATTTTGATATTGAAAAACTGCGATATCACAAAATTGTGATCATGACGGATGCTGATGTGGATGGTGCCCATATCAGGACCCTGCTTTTAACCTTTCTGTTCAGATATTTGCCTGAATTGATCATCAACGGGTTTGTCTATATCGCCATGCCACCTTTATATCGCGTCAGTGTCGGTAAGAAAGAAAAATACTGTTTTGATGATGATGAACGTGATATCGCCATAAAAAAAATGACTGAAGGTGGCGATCCTTCCCGGGCAAAGATCCAACGCTACAAAGGGTTGGGAGAAATGAACCCTGATCAGTTGTGGAACACAACCATGGATCCAGAAACACGAACCATGATGCGTGTTAATCTTGATGATGCTGCTGCGGCAGACAGAATTTTCTCGACCCTGATGGGTGATCTGGTGGAACCACGTCGTGATTTCATCCAAACCCACGCAAAATATGTGACGAATATTGATATTTAAATAATGACTCTATGCTTCGACAAGCTCAGCATGACGTGTCTTACGTCACCCTGAGCCCCGTTCGAAGGGTGGTGTCCCAAGCGCTAAAAATTTGAAAGAAATAGAATAAAGAGGTAATGAGTTGGAGCATCAGAGACAGAACATCCTGAACACATCAATCGAAGAGGAAATGAAAAAATCCTATATGGATTACTCCATGTCGGTGATTGTGTCACGTGCGCTACCCGACGTTAGGGATGGCTTAAAACCCGTTCACCGTCGAATCCTTTATGGCATGATGGAATTGGGCGTTGGATATAATAGAGCGTATCGTAAAAGTGCCCGTATCGTTGGAGATGTCATGGGTAAGTATCACCCCCATGGTGATTCTGCCGTGTATGATTCCATGGTACGAATGACCCAGGAGTTCTCACTCCGCTATCCACTTGTGGATGGCCAGGGTAACTTCGGATCCATAGATGGTGATAGCGCAGCTGCCATGCGTTACACGGAGGCCCGCATGAAGCGAATCTCCAGCGAAATGCTCAAGGATCTTGAGAAAGAGACCGTCCGATTTATACCCAACTTTGATGAAAGCCTGAAAGAACCCACTGTTCTGGCTGCTGTGATACCCAACCTGTTGCTGAATGGATCAAGTGGTATTGCTGTCGGTATGGCAACCAATATTCCACCTCATAATATGAATGAGGTTGTAGATGCCATTGTTGCCCAGATCGACAATCCAGAGATTACCGTTTCTGAGTTGATGGAACATGTCAAGGGTCCTGATTTCCCCACAGCCGCTATCATCTATGGCGCTGCAGGAATTAAAGATGCCTATGAAACAGGACGTGGAAAAATCACTGTCCGTGCTCGCGCAAATATCGAAGAGCACAAAAACGGCCGCTTCAGCCTTGTCATTGCTGAAATTCCCTATCAGGTCAACAAATCTTCGCTAATAGACAAGATCGTTCAGTTGGTACGCACCAAAAAAATTGAGGGTATCTCTGATATTCGTGATGAATCGGACAAGGATGGTATTCGTCTGGTTATAGAGCTGAAAAGGGACACCGTCCCTGAGGTTGTGTTGAATATGCTGTATAAGCACACTCAGATGCAGGAAACATTTGGTGTTATCATGTTGGCTCTGGTTGATGGATTGCCACGCGTTTTAACACTGAAAGAAGTCATTGCAGAATTTATCAAATTTCGACATGAAGTTATTGTCAAGCGAACTCAGTTTGAACTTAAGGAGGCAGAAGCCAGGGCGCACATTTTAGAGGGGCTAAAAATTGCTCTGGATAATCTTGATGCCGTCATCAAGACCATTCGCGGTTCTAAGAATCCACCTGAAGCCAAGGCTTCCCTCGTTTCAAAATTTGGTCTATCAGAGATTCAGGCTCAGGCAATCCTGGACATGCGTCTCCAAAAGCTAACCGGTCTCGAACGTCAGAAGATCATCGATGAATACACCGAGGTCCTGAAATTGATCGCCCGCTTGAACGAGATCCTCAACAATGTGGGTCTTCGTATGGAAATCATTAAGACCGAATTACATGATGTTCAGGAGCGCTATGGTGATGATCGTCGCACAGAAATAGTCTTCGATGCCAAAGATTTTACGATTGAGGACATGATCGCCGAAGAGGAGATGGTTATTACCATCACCCACAACGGATTCATCAAACGCTATCCTGTAAGCGGCTACCGTCGTCAAAACCGCGGGGGTCGAGGCTCGGCCGGAGCTAAAGCTCGGGATGAGGACTTTATCGAACACCTCTTTACGGCGTCTACCCATGACTATATCCTGTTCTTTACGGATCGAGGCAAATGCCATTGGCTACGGGTACATGAGATTCCCCAGGCCGGGAAAGCAACCCGAGGTCGTGCGCTCATCAATCTACTGGGAGTTGACCAGGGCGAAAATGTTCAGGCCTACATTGCGGTAAGAGAATACTCCGAGGACCTTTTCATCACCATGGCAACATCAAAAGGTCTGGTAAAGAAAACAGCGCTTCCTGCTTACAGTCGTCCCATGAAGGGTGGCATCTATGCCATTGATATTCGTGAAGACGATCACCTCATTGATGCACAGATCACTTCAGGGGAAAATGACATTATTCTGGGAACCATGAACGGTATGTCCATTCGCTTCAGCGAAACCAACATCCGACCCACTGGCCGTAAAACCATGGGTGTCAAAGGAATCGAGCTCAAGGGAGATGACGATAGCGTTGTCGGTATGATCGTCGTCCGTCGCGAAGGAACTGTGTTGGCTGTTTCAGAACATGGTTTTGGCAAGCGAACCGAAGTGATCAATTATCGTGTTCAGAATCGCGCTGGAAAGGGAATCATCACCATCAAGACCACGCCCAAGGTTGGCAGCATGGTTTCACTACTGGAAGTGGTGGACAATGATGATCTGATGATCATAACCAGTCGTGGTGTCCTCATACGTCAGCCTGTTTCATCTATTCGAAGCATCGGTAGAAACACCCAGGGTGTGAAATTGATTCGCCTGGATGAGGGCGACTCTATTGCTGCAGTCACCCGGGTTCAGGAGGAAAAAGAGCCTGGAGAGCTCGGTCAGACGGCTGAAGAAACACCAGAGATCGAGCAAAAAGATATCTTTGATGGCGAGGGAGAAACACCGCCAACGAAATAAGGGAGTTGTTGCATGGGTAGTTCAACCTTTGCAGAACGGCTGAATCAGCTCCAGTCTGAAGTGGCTGAGGCTGCTCAGCGGGCAGGTCGGTCCGCTGAGGATATCACACTTATTGGTGTGAGCAAGCGGAAGCCGGTTGCAGATATGCAACAAGCCTATGATGCAGGCTTACGGGAATTTGGCGAGAACAGAGCCCAGGAAGTCAGGGATAAATTCCCCGGGTTCAACCCTGAAGGCATTGTCCGGCACTTTATTGGTCACCTGCAGAGTAACAAAGTTAAATACCTTCCTGGGAGAGTAGATATCATTCACACGATAGACTCTACTCGCATTGCCGATGCGGTCGATCAACGGTTTGGTTCACAGGAAATGCGTATCCCGGTCCTCGTGGAAATAAATATTTCTGGAGAAGTAAATAAAGAGGGTGTGGATCCTGAAAAAGCGCTTGAGCTGGCTGCTTATTGTTCTGAAAAGCCCAATCTTGAGTTTCAGGGATTGATGACCATTGGTCCACTCACCACGGACAGAGATCGGATCAGACAGGCTTTCAGAGAAATGCTGCTGCTATCAGAATTGATCTTTCGGCAGGTTGGAACCAGCGGCAAACCCCCCATCCTCTCCCTGGGGATGTCAGGGGA
>CAZVSF010000035.1:0-19367 GCA_964630195.1 uncultured Lentisphaeria bacterium | reverse complement strand
TGCCTTATATGATTTTTTATTATGCTTTTTTTCTCTCAAAAATCAACTAATAGGTATAAAAACCTTTACCCGTTTTTCGTCCCAGATCCCCTGCTGCAACCATTCGTTTAAGCAGCGGACAGGGTCGGTATTTGGGATCTCCTAATCCCTCATACAAAACGTTCAAAATAGATAAGCAAACATCTAGCCCAATGAGATCAGCAAGAGTCAGGGGACCCATGGGGTGGGCCAGCCCGAGATGCATAATTTCATCAATTGCCTCTTTGGTGGCAACGCCTTCCATGAGGGCAAAAACAGCTTCATTGATCATGGGCATGATGATGCGGTTAGCCACAAATCCTGGATAATCATTGGCTTCGACGGGTGTCTTGCCAAGGGCATTACAGAGCTCAACAGTTGTAGCAACCGTTTCATCACTACAGACATGGCCGCGGATAATTTCCACCAGCTTCATTACAGGAACTGGATTCATAAAATGCATACCAATCACTTTGTCTGGCCGTTTGGTATGGGCAGCAATTTCCGTTATGGATATGGAAGAGGTATTGGTGCTCAGGATCACTCCAGGCTTGACGGTAGCATCAATATCCTTAAACAATTTAAACTTGATCGTTTTATTCTCTGTGGCGGCTTCAACTACAAAATCGCAATCTGCCAGATTATGGAGCCCGGTTGTGGGGTTTATACGTGAAAGGGTTGCATTCTTATCACTTTTTGTGATGAGATCTTTTTTTACCTGACGATCAAGATTTTTTGTGATCGCCAAGATACCCTTATCAAGCAGACCATCATTGATATCAACCAGGGTAACTGAAAATCCTGACTGGGCAAAAACGTGGGCTATCCCATTCCCCATGGTTCCAGATCCTATGACACCGACTGTTTTAATAGTCATTTCACTCCCCTTATATGCGTTCCACAATGAGCGCTGATGCTTCCCCGCCGCCAATACACAAGGTCGCTAAGCCAAACCGTGCTTCCCTGGCTTCCATGGCATGGAGCAGTGTTGTCAGGATACGAGCTCCTGAGGCACCGATGGGATGCCCAAGCGAAACGGCACCGCCATTAACATTAACTTTTGTATGAGGGATGTTCAATTCATCCATGGCAACCATGGTTACGACAGAAAAGGCTTCGTTAATTTCAAAAAGATCAATTTCCCCAAGTGTCATACCTGCCCGCTTTAATACATTGGTGATGGCCTTTACGGGAGCCGTGGTGAACCACTCGGGTGCCTGGGCAGCCGACGCTTGCGCAACAACCCGAGCCATTGGTTTCAAACCGCGCTTTTCGGCCTCTCCTTCCCTCATGAGCACGAGAGCCGCGGCCCCGTCATTAATTTTGGAGGCATTGGCAGCTGTGATGGTGCCCTCTTTGGCAAAAGCAGGTCTTAATTTTACCATTTTTTCAAAATTACTTCGTCCAGGTTCCTCGTCTGTATCAACAAGGATGGGATCACCTTTTCTCTGGGGAATTTCTACAGGGGTGATCTCATTGTCAAAAGCACCAGATTTTTGGGCGGCCTGGGAGCGAAGATAGCTTTCTTTGGCAAAAGCGTCCTGCGCTTCTCTCGTATAATTATATTCTTTTGCGCACAATTCACCACTTACTCCCATGTGAATACTGTCATAAGCATTCAATAATCCATCACGCAAGATACCATCGACCATTTCACCGTTGCCCAGTCTCTGACCCGTTCTAGCGCCGGGTAAATAATAGGGTACATTGGACATACTTTCCATTCCCCCTGCAACAACAATGTTGGCGTTGCCTACTTCAATCGCCTGGGCAGCAAGCATGACGGCTTTTAGGCCTGATCCACACACCTTATTGATGGTGAGACACTCTGTTGCTTCAGGGAGTCCTGCGTAAAGTGCTGCCTGTCTGGCTGGAGCCTGACCTTCGTTGGCCGGGAGCACATTGCCCATGATAACTTCGTTGACATCCTCAGGTGAAATCTGACCTTTTTCCAGAGCTCCTTTTATGACCGTAGCGCCGAGTTTTGGTGCAGGAATTGATGATAAGGCTCCCTGAAAAGCTCCAACGGGTGTTCTCTGAGCGCTGATAATAGCTACTTTACGAATGGCTCGGACTCTACTCATAATAATTCCTTATATTTTTCTCAAATCTGGGCTAAATCTATTGCAATTATCCTGAGAATTGAATCATGGTCTCATTTCTACAGGACACAAATTATTTTGCTAAAACAAAGGTCAAAAATCGTTCCAAACCTGAATATCCTTGAACGGAGGAATAGTTAGATCCCGTGCTCACGATTCTTTCGGTTGGTCATACGCCTCAATAATGCGTCTGACTAATTTATGTCTCACAATATCACCCTCATCAAATTCGACAAAGGCAATACCGTCGACCTCTTTGAGGATCCTTACGGCCTGGAGTAAACCAGATTCCTCATGTTTCGGAAGATCGATCTGTGTGGGATCCCCTGTAATAATAATTTTTGAATTTACACCCATTCTTGTTAAAAACATTTTCATTTGCATGGGTGTGGTATTTTGGGCTTCATCAAGGATGATAAAGGCATGGTCCAGAGTTCTGCCTCTCATATAGGCCAGCGGGACGATCTCAATGGTTTTTTGGTCCATGAGCAGTCGCACTTTATCATGGGGCATCATATCAAAAAGAGCATCATAAAGAGGTGCCAGGTATGGATCGACCTTTTCTCTCAAGTCACCAGGCAGGAACCCCAAACGTTCTCCGGCTTCAACGGCTGGTCGGGTAAGGATGATCTTCTTGACCTCACGATTCTTTAGTGCAGAAACAGCAAATGCCACAGCCATATAGGTCTTGCCTGTACCGGCTGGACCAAGACCAAAGATCATGTCATTTTGAGTAGCAGCTGAAAAATATCTCTCCTGACCAGGTGTCCGTGGCTTGATGACCTCAGACCTGGTAAACAGAACCACTGAATCCAGACCTGATTCTCCCAGAGAGGATTGACCCGTCTTGCTCAAGCGAATGATGGTAAGGACATCATCTTTATCGATAAATTTTTTCCGGTTTAAAACGGCAATCATCTCGGCAATGACATTTTCAACCAGGGGAAGCTTGGATTCATCCCCTCGGACGATGAGTTCATCCCCCCGGACGTATAGGGCAACTTCCAGATGATTTTCGATCAATTTCAGGTTGGTGTCATTGGCGCCGAGTAACTCAACGGGGTTAACCTCCCTGATCGGAAGGCGTTTTTCAGCAGCAGTTTTCGCAGTTGTCAAACCCATATGGCGGGATGAGATTAATTTGTAAAGGGTGTATTTCCAAACAAAAATTATTTCTGAGAATAGAGATGTCCTGGTCTAAATAATGAATCCACTTGATGTGTGTGAATCACTCCTGGACAAATGCTGATAATTGCAAAAATTCATATTAGCAGATTTTTACTTCACCCTCATTTTGAAATTGGTATTCATACTGTATTTGGGTTATTTTGAGCTATGGTTTAATTCACATTGGTTTCAATTTATGAGCTGGGGGGCTCCTTTCCCCTAACTCCATGGGAAATAGGATCATGCTATTTCCCGACCAGGATTGGTTACATAACTTGAGGGGAAAACCAGATGGATGTACATGATTTTGTTGGCAGGCTATATCGGTTTGCCATCTTAACTGTCTCGATAATACTCATTCTCACCACACCTCAAAGGCTCCAGGCTGGTGTCACTGGTAAGATTAGTGGCAAACTTAAAGATCCTGTAACAGGGGTTGTGGTTGTCGGAGCAACGATACAAGTCATAGGCACCAATTTTGGGAGCATTTCAGACGACCTTGGAAGATTTGTCATTCTCAACATTCCACCTGGTCAGTATACACTAAGAATTTCAATTATTGGCTTTGAAACCCTTCTGCTAAATGACGTCCCAGTCACTGCCGATTTGACAACCCGGTTTGACCTGACCATGCAACCCTCAGTTTTGCAGGGGCAAGAAGTTGTTGTCCATGCTGCAGAGGATGTTATCGATAAAGACCTTGCTGGGACCAGGGCAGTGGTAACCCAGGATCAATTCAATTCCCTCCCAATCACACAAATGTCAGAAGCTCTGACACTGCAATCCGGTGTTTCGGGTGAAGGAGACTATTTAAATGTTCGCGGCGGAAGATCAAATCAAATAGCCTATCTTATCGATGGGGTCTATGTCCAAGATCCCCTACTGGGATCTTTTGCAAATGATCTAGGCACCAATACCATTGAGGAGCTCACCCTACTCAGTGGAACCTTTAATGCAGAATATGGAAATGCCATGAGCGGGATTGTAAACATCATCACCCGTGAAGGGGGACGCACCTGGCAGGCAAAAGTTGAAAGTCGCAGTGGGATATTTCAGAACCAGGATGGCAATAAATCAGAAGGTGAACAATACAAGTGGAATATGGGTGGTCCCCTTCTTGGTGATTATTTACGCCTTTTTATCTCTGGTCAACGTTTTAACAAGGATAGCTATAAGCCATGGGGATTCAATGATGAGAACTCCATTACAACCAAGTTGACCTTCACAGGTATTCCCAATGTTAAAATCAATGGCATGTTTAGAGATTCCTGGAGCAGATGGAAAAATTACAATCATCGATGGTCCTACATCCCTGACCAGTACTATCAATATGAATCAAGTCGTTCTCACTACAATTTGAATCTTACCCACACTTTGAATGAGCACCTTTTCTATGAAATCAGGGTATCTCAATATGAGCAAGACTACCGTAAGGGAGTCTGGATCGATTCGACCTCCTCATGGAAAGACAGCAGTGAGTATCGTCCCTATAGCAGTTACGAATGGTTCTCTGCGGCAGGGAATGGTTATGAGTTTTATGCCCGCAGAGATCCGCCTGAGTACACCATCACAGCCACAAAAACTTTGGACTTCCGAACTGACCTGGTATGGCAGATGAATTCATGGAATGAGCTTAAAGTAGGTTACCAATATAAGGGGCACGATTTAAAAATGGAGAATCCCTATGATCCCCAAAGGGATCATCCATACCGGGACTTGTATCACATGAAACCAGTTGAAATTGCTGGATATTTCCAGGATAAAATGGAATTTCCCTATGTGGTTATTAACCTGGGACTACGCTTTGACCAGATGGATGGAAAAGCAAGCTATCGAGTTAATCCTTTGGACGAGGAGACCCGTACCATGTCAACTCCCAAAAGTCAGGTTAGCCCCAGACTGGGGATCGCTCACCCCGTCTCTGACAAAACTAAAATCCATTTTGCTTACGGCCATTTCTTCCAGAATCCCCCCTACGCTTACTTATATAACCGACTCAATTATGATGTAACCGTCGCTGCTCCAGTATTCGGAAATCTTGATATGGACGCAGAGCGAACCATAGCCTACGAAATTGGACTGACCCACCAATTCAACCCGGCCCTCCTCGGTCGTTTTAATGCGTTCTTCAAAGATATAACCGGTCTGGTAGGGACGCATTATTACGCTCCTTTTACTGAGGACGCTCCTGAACGATATGCTGGCTATACGCTTATTATCAATGAAGACTATGCCTTTTCAAAGGGAGTTGAAATCAATCTGGATTTCCAACCCACCAGGTTCTTTTCAACGACGATGACCTATACGTATTCCATTGCCAAGGGAAGTTCCTCCGCGGCAGATGAACAATACCCGAGTACCACAGAATCAAGCCTGCTCTATAATCTGGATTTTGATAGAACCCATGGTCTGAACATCTTTGGATCATTACGTATGGGCAAAGCCAGGGGGATAAAAATCTTGAACAGATTCCCCTTTTCCAAGACCGACCTTGGCTTTGTTTTTCGAGCAAATTCCGGTACACCTTTTACACCCTCTGGTCGAGATATTGGGTTAGTGGAAATAAATTCACTTCGCAAGCCCGCCACCTATTCACTTGATATGGTTGGGGGTAAACGTTTCGAATTACCAGGCAAGCTTTCTGCCAGAGGATTTGTTGAGGTGCAGAATCTTACCAATGCCAGGAATGTCCGCTACGTGTTTACTTCAACTGGTGAACCTGACTATACCCTCATAGCAGGACATAGTGAGGAGTATATGCATAACCCTAACCATTTTGGTCCTCCCCGCACTATCAGATTCGGTTTGTCATTGGATTGGAGACAATAATGATCAATAAAATATTTGGCCTTATGCTCCTCATTATCATGCTGTTCCCCCTGTCTCTGGATGCTCGTATAAAAGATCTGGCTAAAGAGAAACAGGCAGCCTTAAAACCGTCTATCCTTGAGATATCCGACCGTGCGATGGGCGTTCATGATGCCAGCAATATCGGATTGTATTTTACAAATTATGGTCGAATCTCTCGAGGAACCTTTGCTTCCAGATACGCAGGTGAGTACCCCATTAATAGTGATCATAACTATATCTGGAAATTGATGCCTCTGGTTGGTGTTGCACCGGATCAAACCTCCGGTCGTGCTGCCAATGTGATCCAGTCTGTTTATCTCTCAAATATTGAATGGGAAGCAGTTCCAGATTATCACAATCCTGCCCAAACATCTATTGCTTTTAGCGATGACCCCACAACCTGGCCAGATTCCGTCTGGTTTTTCCATGATGACCAGGATAACCCCCTCTTTGTGTCCAATCAGGATAGCTATTGCGCCTACAATGATGCCAACAATTCGGTTGAGGTTTTGGGTATTCAGATAAACAAAACAGGCTATGCTTTTGCCAATTCTGACTATAAGAATATGGTTTGTTTCAAGTTTGAGATCACCAACCAATCCTTTGAGAGCTACGATAGTGTGTATTTTGGTTTCCATCAAGATTTTGATATCGGTGGAAGTTCAGAATATGCAGATGATTTATTGGGTTGGGACAGCGGGAACGATTTCATCTATACTTATGATGCAGATGATTATTCCGCTACATGGGATTCACAGCCTGGTGTCATGGGTATTGTCATGCTGGAGACCCCACTGATTGATGGGTCCATGGCAGGTATCACCGATATGCACTACGGCAGACTTGATTTGGATGATTCTACCCTCATTGCCACTCTCTCGAGCAATTTGAATTTGCTCCCTGCCGGTGTGAGTCCGGCACATTTTTTTAACACTGGAAGTTCACCGGATTTACATTTTGATGATCCTGGATTGATTCCCCCTTCTGGTGCCGATATCTATGGTAGCATTTCTTCAGGTCCCTACGATCTATCTCCTGTGGACACACTCACATTTGTCATCGGCATCATCGCCGGAATCAATGTGGAAGACCTTTATAAAAACCTGCACGTCGCACAAGGTCTCTATGCCAATAATTTCGAGGCACCCAAACCTCCCGCAGCTCCACCCCTGGCGGGGGTGGCCAGCCATAATAAAGTCACCCTCTATTGGACAAACACCACGGAAGATGACTTTGATGAATTGTCGGGCGCCAGGGATTTCGAAGGATATAGACTATATAAGAGTCTTGATCGTGGATTGACCTGGGATCAACTGGATAGAAACCTTGTACCTGATATAGGATTTGATCCAGTCCCCTTTGCCAGTTTTGACCGCCTCAATGGATGGGGTGATGATGCAGGGCTCCAGTATACATACATAGATAGTCCTCTCATTGATGGAATCGAATATTGGTATTCCATTACTGCCTTTGATCATGGGGATTCTCTGCTTGAAAGTTTGGAAAGCCCTATTGGCACTTCTACAGCTGTACAAAATGTCTTGAGTCTGATCCCCGTTTCAGCCTCTTCAGACTATGAATCCGGTGAGGTATCAGGTCTCATCCACTATGGTCCTGGCAATTCAAATTATGACCTGAGTGTTACTTCTCCCGCCCCCCAACAGCTGAGTAATTACATCTACGACCTTCATTTTCTCTATGGACTTCAAAATGAGATCGGCAACCCTGGAATCTGGGCAACTATCGAAATAACAGACTCCAGTGAGGTACCCACGATCCATTATGGTATTGAGTTCACTGCAGTGGACAGGATAGATATCCTAAATATTGATTCCCGGACAGTCTACTGGTCTGGTCCTATGGCTATAGGCTATCCTTATCCTTTTGGGGATGGCTTCACTATTTATTTTCACCAGGCGGACACAAGCAATTCACCGAGTGCTGGTGATCTTATAAGCTTGAATTTTTGCGCAGAAATGTTGCGTTATGATGGTCAGGACACCTTAGTCGTTATTCCACTTCAACGTTTTGATCCTGGCAAGAATCTGGTATCAAACGATGGTCTGATCATAAGCCTGGATCCCCGACCTGCCATTCAAAACATTAGCGTACCCCCCATTCTGGGTTTTGAGATCGAATTCGAAGTAGCCGATTTGGATTCAATTGAAGATCTGGATTATGTGATTACTGTGGTGAACTCTGGAATGGACACCGAACACAATACCTTCCTCGTGATAAAAACGACTGATGAAAACGGCAGTATTCTTGGAGCTGCCGACACCGTCTACAATGGATGGGAAATTCAATATGGCGGATGGAGTGCCTTGTTCGGATTTGATAGTGGGAATCCTCCCCCTCCAGGTTCTACAGCTACCCTTGCTACCCTGGCACCAATTCGCCCAACCATCCAGGATGGCTATCAATTTGGGATGGTCGACGGCGGGACGAACCCGGAAAAATTGGAGCAGGAGTTAAGCCAAATCCGTGTAGTACCCAATCCATATCTGGCGGGCTCACTATGGGAGTCTAATTATGGCAGTTACCGTCGGGAACCCATTCGTCAAATACAATTCATCAATCTTCCCATGGCGTGTGAAATCAATATCTTCACCCTGTCTGGTGATTTGATTAAGACTCTGGAGCACAGTGCCGCACATGGGACTGAGACCTGGGATCTGCGCGCTGAAGGAGGTCGTGAGATTGTCTCCGGGATATACCTGTACCAGGTTAAAAGTGCTGGATTTGAATTTTTAAATCGATTTGCGGTGATAAAATGAGAAGGCTATCAAATACACCAACGCTGAAATCATTCGTCGCAGTCGTCCTGATCCTTCTGTTCAATTTTACTGTATTGGGACAAAACAAGAATTTGGGTACAGCAGGAGCCCAATTTTTAAAAATACCAGTTGGTGCCCGCGCTGCGGCACTGGGTGGTGCAGTCACTGGGCTAACAAATGATGCGACCTCCCTTTTCTGGAATCCAGCGGGTATAACTCAGAAACACACCCACGCACTGCATGTTTCTCAGATTCCCTGGATGACCTACTTCGATATCACAGCAGTCGGCTACACCATTAATCTTCCTCGAAGAGGCACCCTTGGTTTCCACTTCAGAGCGCTGGGTATGGAGAAAATGGAAATTACGACTGAATTGGAGCCAAATGGAACCGGTGAATTTTTCGACTCACAGGATATTGAAGCAGGTGTAAGTTATGCCATTAAACTCATTGATCAGTTCAGTATTGGTGTTACATCCAAATTTATCCAACAACGCATCTGGAACGAAACGGCCACGACAATAGCTTTGGACATTGGTACCCTATACCATATAAATTATCGGAATACAGCTATTGCCATGTCCATGAGGAACTTTGGTCCAGATCTGCAAATGTCGGGACCCGATTTGTTGGTGTTTTGGGATGCGGCTGAAGAATACCCCAACCGCATTCTCCCTGCCAATCGGAAAACCGAAGCGTATCCACTCCCCTTGCTTTTTCAGCTTGGTCTGACAAGTGATGTCATCAACTCGCCCTTTTTTCATTCAACCTTAGGTCTGGATATTGTCCACTATAATGATAATGATGAGCAACTGCTCCTCGGCTTGGAATCCACTATCGCCCAGCGATTTGTTCTACGTGGCGGGTATCGCTTCAACGAAACTGAGAGTCAGCCCAGCCTGGGAGTCGGATTACAACAGCGCATTGATAAAATGGTTTTGCAACTGGATTATGCCTATGTCATGCATGAGTATCTGGCGGATACAAGGTTTTTGTCGTTGAATCTGATTTTTTGATCTAATGAAATAACCTTGCGAAGGTTTGAAACCTTCGCAAGGTTATCTGTTTCAATTATACCCTGGGTTCAGCCAAAATCTTCCGCATGACAGTGTATTCGCCTGGATCATGATCAAATGGCAAATATCCCAGACCGGTGCCACCATGAAGCACATCAACAGGTCGTTTTTTTGCATTGAATAATTCGCCAACCACAATCTCTGTCGTATGCTTCGGTGATATGATCTCCATGCTTTCACCTACCCGGATCTGGTTCTTGATCTCAAACTCAAGCAGCTGGGTCGCAGCATCCCAATGGGTCACCATCCCTGCATTTTGATGGGTAAAGTCCTGGGAAGAGGGGTCCACATAGTTCTGACCATATTCCTGAGGATTCTTTGTATAGAAACCAGAGATGTATCCTCTGTGAGCGATACCGATGAGATCTTCAAGATTTTTTGTATCGAAGGGGCGATCCACCTCCATATCATCGATGGCCTTCCGATAGGAGCGTGCAGTCATGGCAGCGTAATAGACTGATTTGGTTCGCCCTTCAACCTTGTAACTGACAATACCGGCATCCCGCATTTGTTCAAGGAGTTCAATTGAGCATAGATCCTTTGCATTCATCATATAGGTGCCATGCTCGTCTTCCTTCATGTCAAAGAATTGACCGGGTCGCTTGGGTTCCTCAAGGAAATATCCATCCTCAGGCGGTGTGTATGGTGCATCGATCTGGATAATATCCTGACTTTCCATTTCAAGTAAGCTGGGAGATTTTTGGCCGAAATTGTAACCCCAGCGACAGGAGTTTGTGCAGGTCCCCTGATTGGCATCCATGTTATTCATATAATTGGTGATCAAACATCTGCCAGAGTAGGCAATACAGATGGCTCCATGGACGAAAGCCTCCAATTCAACATCTGGGACTCTTTTGTGTATTTCTGCAATCTCCTTTAGACTCAATTCTCTTGAAAGGATAATGCGCGTCACACCCTGGTCTCTCCAGAAATCAGCACTGGCCCAGTTGGTGCAATTGGCCTGGGTGGATAAATGAATATCGAGTTGTGGAAATTCTTTGCGTGCGAGATGAATAAGGCCAGGGTCAGCCATGATCATGGCATCTGGTTCATACTGGAGCACGCGCTCCATTTCATCCATAAAGCCCTTTATTTTTGTGTTGTGGGCATAAATATTCATTGTGAGATAACATTTTTTCCCAAGTAAGTGGGTATATGCGATGGCCTCTGCCAGGGATTCTTTTCTGAAATCATTCTCCCGGGTTCTTAAGGAAAAACGTGGTACTCCCGCATAGACGGCATCAGCTCCATATGCAAAAGCATATTTCAATTTCTCAAAATTGCCGGCTGGGAGTAATAATTCACTGGTTGCTTTATTCATATTGGTTTTCACCTCTGGTGGTTTCATGATCCTCAAATAAGCTATTAGGAGGGTCAGAATGCAAATACAATATTAATTTGATCAATCTCACGTTGCCCCTAAAATCAGTAGCCTGGAGGCAACTTTGGTGGGGTATGCTTTTTAACAGGCAATTTCCCTTTTTTTTACTTCTTGAGATAAAAAATTATTTAAGACTCACAACCTCGATTTCTCCCCCGGCTTCGATTCCTACTCGAGCTAATCACGCTAAACCTCGGATACACAACATATTGAGTTGTGATTCACTCGAACCCCTAACAGTTGTAGATGTGTATGGTTCTATCAGAGTATAACAGATTCCTAACAATTTGGGTGTTGACAGTCAAAAAAGGCTATTCTATCTTGCGCCGTAATGGATAAAGAAATTTCGTAAATCTATGGAGTTTATCTGGGAAATGTTTCCCCGTTGAACCCATTCATTGTGTGATGCCTGTCACAGTCATTACAAGTATCGTATGTCCAATAAAAGGAGGAAAACAAGAAGATGAGTAAACGTTATCTATTTACTGTATTGCTCGTTCTGGTAATGGTTCCAGCATTGGCCCTGGCACAGGGTACAATATCTGGTACAGTTACTGACGGAAATACAGGTGACGCCCTTCCAGGTGCAAATGTGATCGTAGATGGCCAGCCCTATGGTGGTGCATCAGATCTCTCAGGTGCCTTTATGATCGAAGGCGTGCCTGCCGGTAATTATTCCGTAACAGCTTCAGTCATTGGTTATGAATCAGTGACATTGAGTGCACAGGTTGCAAATGGTGTAGCCACTACCTTGAATTTTGCACTCACCAGCCAGGCTCTCGAGATGAGTGCACTGGAAGTTTTGGCTTCTCGTGCAGGTGAAAACACCCCTGTTGCTTATACAAATGTTTCAAAAGAAGAGATGGAAGTACGTCTTGGTTCACAGGATATTCCCCTCGTTCTTAACACAACTCCTTCTGTATACGCCACCAATCAGGGTGGTGGTGCTGGTGATGCCCGTATCAACGTGCGTGGATTCAACCAGCGCAATGTCGCCGTTATGATCAACGGTGTGCCTCAGAATGATATGGAAAACGGTTGGGTCTATTGGTCAAACTGGGATGGTGTTGGTGATGCCACATCTTCAATCCAGATGCAACGTGGACTCAGTGCAGTTAACCTGGCAACACCTTCAATTGGTGGAACCATGAATATTATCACCGACCCAACAGCACTCGAAGCTGGTGGGAGCGTTAAAGCAGAATATGGTGCCGGTAACTTCATGAAAGCTACTGTAAACTATAATACTGGTTTGATTGCTGACAAATTTGCCTTTAGTTCAACAATAGTTCGTAAGACAGGTGATGGTCTCATCGACAAGAACTGGACAGATGCATGGGCATACTATTTCGGTGCCGCATTTGCAATGAATGCTGACAACCGCTTTGAGCTCTATGCCATTGGTGCTCCACAACGTCACGGTCAGAACCTTTACAAGCAGAACATCATGTCATATGACCAGGAGTTCGCTGGTGAAGTTGGTGACAAAGCCGCTCTAGAAGCAGCAGACTCTGATGGTGATGGCAAAAGTGATTGGGAAGAATGGAATTCTCAGTTCACCAACGATGCTGGTGAAGATGCTGGACGTTATTTCAGTCAGAACTGGGCTCCTGTTTCTTCAGACTATAAGGGTGAACAGTATTGGTACATGTACGGAGCACGTAATGTAGAGAGATACTCACCAGATTTTCTGAACGAACGTGAGAACTTCTTCCACAAACCACTGGTCAACTTGAATCACTATATGAATCTTACAGATAAGATGAGACTTTCCTCCGTTCTGTATTGGTCAGGTGGTTCCGGTGGTGGTACTGGTGCCTATGGTAAAATCCCCACACTGGATGCTGATGGCAACCTGGGTGACGACGACTATAAATTCTATTATGGTAGTGGTCCCTGGACACGTGACTGGAATACCTTGATCGACTACAACTCAGGTTCAGAAGACACTGTCTATGTTGATAAATCCACCCTCGTAAGAACCCATGGATCTGATAACAATCAGTCCGTTGGTATCCTGCGTAACAGTATCAACCGTCAGAGCACAATTGGTTTGATCTCCAAATTGAACTTTGACATGAGTGACATGCTCAAACTTCAAGTTGGTATCGACTGGCGTACTGCCGGTATCGAACATGCTCGTGAAGTCCGTGACCTCATGGGTGGTGATTACTATCTGGATTTTGCAGATGATAATGCACCAGATGGTAAGAGAGTTACACTCGGTGACATCATTGCCTATCACAATGAAACTACTGTTGATTGGATTGGTGGATTTGTCCAGGGTAACTATTCTGCTGGTGCATTAAGTGCCTATGGTATGGGTGGTTTCTCTTCCATCAAATATTCCTATCAGGATCACTTCACCGTTGCAGATGAAGTCATTAAATCTGATGCCATCGGTGCCATGCAGGTTAAGGGTGGCGGTATGTTCCATCTTGCTGATAACTTTAACATCTTTGGAAACTTTGGTTACGTTGAGAAACCACCGATCATGGATAATGTTATTTATTTCGATGGTACTGTAGCCTCTGATCCAACAAACGAGACTTTTGTTAGCTCCGAACTTGGATTGAACTACAAAGCCAAGATGTTTGCAGTAACTGCCAACGTTTATAACACCAATTGGAACGATCGTAACCTGACAAAATCTGTAACAACCGGTCAGGGTTCCAGTGGTGATACTGACGTTATCTTCCTGACAGGGGTGAACCAGGCTCATAAAGGACTGGAAGTTGAAGCATCTGTTCAGCCCATGCCAATGCTGCGTCTCGACGCATCACTGAGTTTTGGTGACTGGAAATTCACTGATGATGCATCAGGACGCTATGTTTATGATCTGTATGATTCCACTGGTGTCGTAACTGGTCAGGGTTCACTGGATTATGACTATGCTCTTAAAGATCTCAAGATCGGTGATATGCCACAGACCGCTTATGTTTTAGGCGCCACTGTCATGCCAATGAAGGGCCTAAGACTTCAGGCACTCTACAGCATGTATGACAACAATTATGCTGATTGGAGTCCAGATGATCGCGAATATGATGGTGATGATGCCAATGCAGACAGAGATCAAGTCTGGATGGCTCCTAATTATGGAAAACTGGATGTCCATGCATCATATGATCTGCCAAAGATCGCTGGCATGAGAGCACAGCTCTTTGCTCATATCTTCAACGCACTGGATGATGTCTATGTTCAGGATGCAGTTGATAACAGCCAGTACAATGGTTTCAAGATCAAGGATGCCGACGGAAACACACTCAACAATCACTCTATTCAGACTGCTGAGGTATTCCTAGGTTCACCACGTTTCTTTAATGCTGGAGTTAAGTTCCATTTCTAATTTAGATCTAGCATGAATAAAAAAGGTCCCGGAAATCCGGGACCTTTTTTTATTCTGTTCATAGCACCCGAATTAATTCGGGTGCTACCTAAAAATCAAATAATACAATCCCCCTAAGATGCCAACCACAACCACTGCAGGTGCGATAAGCACAGCTCCAATAAAGAAGACCACCGATAACCCTTCTAATAATTGGCTCGCAACCAGAAGAGGACCGAGCTGCTCATTGAGCATTTCAAATATATTGTGTAGTAGAACCATGACGGGGAAACCAATTACCGATACTGCCAATAAGGTTCCAAAATTTCTGGCACTTCGCCAGTGATGGATCAGGCTGAAGACAAGCAAGGCAATCCCGAGATACACCAGAGCTATGCCAGGCGGGTTGTCGCTAATCCCAATGATCAGTGCAGCCACAATTAAGATGAAGCCTAAGGCAAGTAATGGTTTTGTGCCCGATCGCTCGAATTGTGTTCTAAGGCAATTTACACTGCCATGCATCATTACTTCTCAGTTCCCCTCCAGGGAGGGAATTCATTCCAGGCAAGGACAATGCCCCTGCCGGGGATGAAATTACTAACGCTTATTTTTTCCGATTAAAGATGGACTTAAAGAATTCACCGATGGTCAACTCTTTGTAATCTCTGAATTCACCGGCATCAAAATATACACCCTTGCATTCGGGGCATTTTTCAAAGCGTATATGTGGCTGGCGTTTATCGGACTCCACTGTCATTGGAACATCACACCTGGGACAGACTGCTTCCGTATTACGGTTCTGCTGCTGGCCGATATCCGGGTCACCCATATCAATAACTTCAGATCCAGCAAGTACTTTCAGATCCTGAAGTTCAAATCTATCAAACCAAATACCATAGCATTCCGAGCATCGATTTACTTCAACCCCCTCATACACAATGGTTCTCATATAGTGTTTACACTTAGGACAGTTCATTTATTCTCCCCTTAGCTGGCTTTTTTGATTTTGGCTTTCTTGTTCGATTTATCCTTGACAGGCTCCAGGGCCAGATCGATCACATCACAAATTTGCTCAACAAACTGGAATTCCATCTCTTTCTTAACTTTCTCAGGCAGATCTACCAGATCCGATTCATTTTTCTTTGGCAGGATGACGGTGGTCAATCCAGCTCGATTGGCAGCCATGACTTTTTCACGAATACCTCCGATAGGTAAGACTGCTCCGCGAAGGGTTATCTCACCTGTCATACCGAGATTACTTTTCACCAAGCGCTCTGTGAGAAGCGAAATCATGGCAGTAAAAAGGGTAATACCTGCCGATGGACCATCTTTTGGGACAGCACCTGCCGGGATATGTACGTGGATATCCCATTTCTTGTAAAAATCAGGATCTACCCCAAATCGCTCAGCATTTGACCTGATATAGGAATACACTGCCTGGGCAGATTCCTTCATCACATCACCCAATTTACCGGTGAGCTTGAGGCCACCTTTCCCCTGCATTTTCATGGCTTCAATAAAAAGGATGTCGCCACCTACAGCGGTGTAGGCCAGTCCTATCACAATACCGTAGTTAGACATGCGTTCGGCAATTTCACTGTGCCGCTTTGGGGGACCCAACAATTTGGCAATACTGCTCTTTGTAATGCGTCGGGGTTTATCATTCCCCTCTGCTCTCTCGCGAGCCACTTTACGACACACATTGGCTATCTGACGTTCCAGGTTTCTCACACCGGCTTCATAGGTATAACGGCCGATGATCTCTCCAATGGCAGTATCCATAAAGGTGATCTGCTCTTCTTCCAGAGCATGTTCCGCGACCTGTTTGGGAATCAAATAGGACTTTGCGATATGAATTTTTTCTTCTTCAATATATCCCGGGAAATCAATCATCTCCATACGATCGCGCAGGGGACCTGGTATGGGATCTAACCAGTTCGCTGTGGCAATAAACATGACCTTGGACAAGTCGAAAGTCACTTCAAGATAATGATCGCTAAAAGCGTGGTTCTGTTCAGGATCAAGAACCTCCAGCAGGGCTGAACTCGGATCACCGCGAAAATCTGTTCCCAATTTATCAACCTCATCCAGCATAAACACGGGATTGCGGGTTTTAGCTTTCTTTAGACCTTGAATAATACGACCTGGTAAAGCACCAATATAGGTTCTTCTATGACCTCGAATTTCGGCTTCATCACGAACACCACCCAATGAAATGCGAATAAATTCCCGGCCCAGAGCATCGGCAATTGATTTACCCAAAGAAGTTTTACCCGTTCCAGGAGGTCCCTGGAAACAGAGGATAGGACCCTTGATGGGCGCATCGGGACTCTGTTCCATCTTGAGTTTTCTCACTGAAAGGAATTCAAGCACCCTGTTTTTCACCCGTTTTAGACCATAATGGTCCCTATCCAGGATGTTCAATGCTTCCTCAATGTTTACTCTATCTTCAGTCTCATTACTCCAGGGCAGCTCCACCAACCAATCGAGGTAGGTTCGTGAAACCGTGTATTCCGGGGATGATGGGGGAATTCGTTGTAATCGATCGATCTCCTTATTGGCAACCTTCAGCGCTTCTTCCGGCATACCCGCCTGAGTGATCTTCTCTTCCAATTCCTTGATTTCCAGCGTCTGGTCATCTTCGCCCAATTCTTTCTTGATGGCCTTCATCTGTTCTCTTAAAAAATATTCTCGCTGACTTTTGGAGATCTCTTCCTGTACTTCTGTCTGAATTTTTTCTCCAATTTCCTGACGCTGAATTTCACGGTTGATCAGGACAGTTGCTTTTTTTAAGCGCTCTGTAACATTGGTCTCTTCCAGGATGTCCTGTTTCTCAGTATTTGAGAGTTGCATCATCGAGACAGCACGATCCACCAGTCGAGCAGGATGTTGAATATTGGAAAGCAGGGAGATATGTTCTTGCGTGATATAGTCAGCCACTTTTGAGAGTTCGCGAAATAAGGTCCGGATATTGGCTGACATGGCATCGGTCTCCAGATCAGCATCGTAATTTTCCTCAATGCCCTCAATGCTTGCTTTGAAATAGGGTTCTGTCTGGGAGTAAGATCTGATATGGACGCGCTCCCCTCCCTGTACAATAGCACTCTGACTACCATCGGGCATATCCAGTATCTTCATCACTGAGGCTGTTGTCCCTACCTCAAAAAGATCTCTGACTTCTGGATTTTCCACCGATCCTTCACGCTGTGCTACCACCACGATCGTTTTTTTACCTGAGGGTAATTCTCGTAAGAGTTTCAGTGAGCGTTCCCGGCCGATATACAGCGGGATGACCTGCTGAGGAAATAGAACCGTATTGCGTAGTGGCATCACTGGGAATGCGGTTGAAGTACTAATATCTGTCATCGTTAACTCCGATTAGTTATATATTTAAAAATCTGAATCATATTGAAGTGTTTCCTGAAGCCGTTTCGATTGAAAATGCTTCAGGACTTTTAAGACTCTGAGTGTGATTGCAAAGTCACCCTGTTTGTCTCTCCCCACAATACTTGGCCAAAGCCCGGTCTTTAGCTGTACATCCAGGAGCCAATCCAGAAGCTTGTACGTTTTTCGCTCTGAATTGTCTGGATCAATTATTTTAAGGGTTTCCAGATAGCGAAGCGTGCCCCCGGAAATAATACTGAGTCCACTCGATCCCGAAATGAGAGTATCCCATACCTGCATACCTGGGAGAAGATTGCTTTCTCCATCCTGAAGCACTCTCGCTTGAAGATACTGCAAGCCTTTTTTTATCGCTCTATTCCCGCTAAAATTTTGGGATTGTCCAATGGTCCACAAAAAGTGTAGGCTACTCCAATAACATGAGGCTGCGTCACCTATAAGACTGGACCATCCTCCATCAGGATTTTGCCGACCAATTATCTCACGGATCATTTTTTTGATTATGGGGTTGCCCTCAAGTTGAAAGCTTATGGCCAGGTGGATAGCCTGGGTTTGGTGGTGAAGCCTTAGTGCGATGTCCTGCTCTGCCAGGATCCTGAGAACTTCCCGCATACCCAGCATGACCTTCTCCTGCTTATGCGTAACGACGAGGTCCTCGAGCTCCTGCAATGCTTCCAGCTGCTTCAAGAGCTGCAGCGTACTGATCTGTTCAGGATTCAAGCCAGAGATCTTTCCATCAATTGGCCATAATCCATCTGCATTTTGATCATTTAACAGTTTGCGTCGTGGCTGGTGTTTTCGCAAATTTTTTTGGAGTGCTTGAAAATCCTCGGAGCTTGAATCTTCCAGAATATCAGCAAGTAATTGATATCGAACAGGAAGCGGAGCCGCTTTTAGAAGCACTGGAACAGGATTCTTCTTAAAATTGATCATCCATGGGAGATGCTCAAGATTTTGGTCATCATGCAACATAGGGATAAACTAAGCCCAAATTGTGACCTAACAAGGTAAACTATGTTAGCTAATGCAGTATTGTGAAGAGTAAACCATAGTAAGTGTTGAGCTGAATCAATATTTCACCGTGCTGAGTGAACATCTTAAAGATCTAAAACTATTTTTGAATCATGAATTTCAACATTGAGCCCAAAATCTTGGGGTAACATATTTAAAGTTTATGTATTTGTGGCTCAGATAACGCGTGTTTTACAATTGAGATTATCCGACTTCGCTCTTCGAGCTTCGTCGCGATTATCCCAAAAAACCAAGGTT